>DASSWM010000063.1:0-4956 GCA_035704865.1 Agrococcus sp. | reverse complement strand
GCCCACGTGGGCGGGATGTCGCTCCCGGCGCGGTCGGCCTCGATGATCTTGCCGAGCGCGACAGCGGAGAGCGCCATGTCGGCGAACGGCGCGCCGTCGCCGCCGGGCGCGGCGATCGAGAGCGGGTTGTTGCCGATCACGGCCTCCGCGCCGCCCACGGCGGGCATGAGCGGCGCCGTGTTCGCGGCGACGATCGCGATCATGCCCGCGTCGGCCATCCGCTCGCTGAAGGCAGCGGCGCGGCCGAAGTGGTCGGCGTGCCGCGCGACGACGACGGCCATGCCCGCCTCGCGCGCCTTCGCGATGCAGAGGTCGGTCGCGCGCGCCGCCGACCAGGCGCCGAAGCTGTGGCCGGCGTCGATGATGGCGCCGGTCGGCCACTCCGACACGGTCGTGACGGCGTCGTCGCCGCGCACCGCGCCGCCGCGCAGCCGCTCGAGGTAGATGCCGAGCCGCGAGACGCCGTGCGAGGCGACGCCGTGCAGGTCGGCGTCGACGAGACCGTCCGCGACCGTCTCGGCCACCGCATCCGCGCACCCGTTCGCGACGAGGATGCCGCGCACCACCTCGCGCAGGCGCGCGGGTGCGACGCCGCCCGAGCCGCCGCCGTCGCCAGCGCTGCCGCTGCCGGTGCCCGCGGCGGAGCCGGCCGCCGTCACGCTGCCTGCAGCCGGCCGCGCACGGCGGCGGCGCTCACGAAGACCTCGGCCGCGGCGAGCACGTGCTCGGCGTAGGGCAGCAGCCGCCGACCCTCCTCGGTGAGCGTCACGTGCCGGTCGCGGTGCACGATCTCGTAGCCGAGGCAGAGCTCGAGCTGCTTGATCTGCAGCGAGAGCGCGGGCTGCGTGATGAAGAGCCGCGCCGCGGTGCGGCCGAAGTGCAGCTCCTCGGCGAGCGCGACGAAGCACTCGAGCCGCCAGAGGTTCACACCGCCGCTCATGCGGAGACCCCTTCGAGCTCGCGCTCGCCCGCCACGGGCTCGCCGTCGACGATGTACTCGTCGGGCCGGAACGTGCCCGCCTCGCGCCGGAACTTGTGCATGAAGTCGGGCCACACCGTCGTCAGGCGGCCGTAGCGGTGGTCGACGTACCAGGAGTGGCACCCGCCGTTGAGCCACACGGTGTCCTCGGCCCGCGCATCCACCGACGCGATGAAGCGGTCCTGCGCCTCCTGCGTGATCTCGATGACGGATGCGTCGGCCTCGGCCATGTAGTCGAGGGCGCCCAGGATGTAGCGGATCTGGGACTCGATGATGAAGATGATCGAGCCCGCGCCGAGCCCCGAGTTCGGGCCGTTCATGATGAACAGGTTCGGGTAGCCGGCGACCGTCGAGCAGGCGAAGGCGGCGCCGCCCTGCGTCCACGACTCGGCCATCGAGCGGCCGTGCTCGTCGAAGATGCGGTGCGTGATGGGCAGGTCGGCCGCCTCGAAGCCCGTGCAGAGCACGAGCGCGTCGAGCTCGACCTCGCCGTCGTTCGTGCGGATGCCGGTCTCGGTGACCTCGACGATGCCGCTCGTCTCGAGCGCGACGTTCTCGCGCAGGAACGTCGGGTAGTAGTCGTTCGAGATCAGGATGCGCTTGCAGCCGATCATGTAGTCGGGCGTGAGCTGCTCGCGCAGCTCGCCCTCGGGCACCTGTGCGTGCAGGTGGTCGAGCGCGGTCGCCTCGATCTTGGCGATGAAGTCGGCGATGCCGCGGCGCTGCGGGAAGCGCGCCTCGTTGCCCCAGTACAGCTCGTCGCGCAGCGCCTGCGCCGTCTCGGGCATGCGGCGGAACATCGACTTCTGCCCGTCGGTGTACTCGTGGTCGACGCGGGGGATGATGTACGGCGCCGAGCGCTGGAAGACGGTGAGCTGCTCAGCGGTCTTCGCGAGCTCGGGCACGACCTGGATGCCCGAGGCGCCCGAGCCGATCACGCCGACGCGCTTGCCCGCGGGGTCGAACGAGTGGTCCCACTGCGCCGAGTGGAACATCGGCCGCGAGAACCGCTCGAGCCCCGGGATCTGCGGCAGCTTCGGGTCGGAGAGGTGGCCCGCCGCCGTGACGACGTAGTCGGCCGTGAACGATCCGGCCGTCGTCTCCAGGGCCCAGCGCCCCGCATCCGGCCGCCATGTCGATTCGAGCAGCTCGGCGTCGAAGACGATGTGCGGCAGCACGCCCTCGTCGACCGCGGCCTCGCGCAGGTAGGCGTGGATCTCGGGCTGCGTCGCGTAGACGCGCGACCAGTCGGGGTTGGGGCGGAACGAGTAGGAGTACAGGTGCGACTGGATGTCGCACGCCGCTCCCGGATAGGTGTTGTCGCGCCAGGTGCCGCCGACGTCGCCGGCTCGCTCGAGCACGACGAAGTCGCGCTCGCCGCGGCGGCGCAGCTGGATGGCGAGGCCGAGCCCGGCGAAGCCCGAGCCGATGATGGCGATCTTCGCGTGCGTCGCCGACGGCTGCGCGGCGGCGCCGGACGTAGAGGGCTGCGTGGCGGATGCGGTGGTCATGGCTCGTGCTCCTGGTTCTGCGTCAGGCGTGGTCGACGGGGACGATGGTGCCCGCGGGGTGCTCGTGGGGGTCGACGGTGAAGTCGTCGATGGCGACGGCCAGCTGCGCGGGCCGCTCGACCGAGACGGCGTGGCCGGCCTCGATCTCGAGGTAGCGGGCATCGGAGATGGCGCCGAAGAGCGTGCGCGAGTGGTGCAGCGGCACCATCGCGTCGTGCGTGCAGCCGACGACGAGCGTCGGCACGTCGATGCGGGCGAGCCCCGAGGTGATGTCGATCTCGCGGTTGAGCCGCATGATCTGCGTCGGGTAGGGCCGCGTGGCCGCCTGCTGCAGCTCGGCCCAGTCGCGCGCGTTGCGGCCGACGAGGAAGCCGGCCGAGTAGGCGGTCAGCAGCGTGAGGCGCTGCAGGCTCTCGGGGTCGGCGTCGCGCAGGCGCTGCCACAGGTCGTTGCGCAGGAGCTGGTGCCGGTCCGTCTTCGACCAGCCGGCGACGAGCGCGAGCGATGCGAGGGTGCCGGGCTGCTCGGCGGCGTACGCGGCGGCGACCACGGCGCCGAAGGAGTAGCCCACGAGCGCGACGGGGCCGTCGGCGGATGCGTGGTCGACGACCGCGCGGAGCTGGTCGACGGCGTCGGCGAGGGTGAGCTCGGCGTCGTCCTCGGGCAGCTGCAGGTCGAAGGCGACGACGCGGCGCGTGAAGGTGAGGATCGGGTAGACCGCCCAGAAGCTGCCGCGCGCGGTGCCGGAGCTGCCGTGCACGAGCACGATCGTCGGCGCCGTCGTCTCGTTCGCGCTGTCGTAGATCGGGATCGACCTGCCCGCCTGCTCGACGTGCCCGGTCGGCTCGACCAGCAGTGGTTCGCGCAGCGTGCCGTCGGCGTGCCAGGCGCTCTGCCGTGCTTCGGCCTGCTTCGTGACCATTGCCACCTCACTCCATCGTGATCGGAATATTGATAGTGCACTCTCAAAATATGCTCTGCGGCGAGATTACACGGCCGCGCCGCAGATGCCAATAGGCGGAACTGATTGCCGACTCTCGCTTTGCTTCGTACGATCGGCCTGCGGCGAGGGCGCCTCGAGCGCCGCATCGCACGCGCACACGAACAGCTGCAGAGGGTGGAGCGCCACATGGCCGAGTCGACGAGGGAGCGCGTGCTGGTCACGGGCGGAGCGAGCGGGATCGGGGCCGCGATCGCGGCGCAGCAGCGCGAGCTGGGGCGCGACGTCGTCGTGATCGACAAGCAGCCCGGCGGCATCGAGGCCGACCTGGGCGACGCGGCGCAGGTCGAGGCGGCGATCGCCGAGGCGCTCGCGGGCGGGCCCATCCACCGGCTCGTGAACAACGTCGGCTACATCCGCGTCGCGAACCTCGACGAGCTCGACATCGACGACGCGCTGCGCAGCTACGAGATCAACGTCGTCGCCGCGATGCGCTGCGCGCAGGGGCTGCTGCCCGGCATGAAGGAGGCGGGCTTCGGCCGCATCGTGAACATCGCCTCGCGCGCCGCGCTCGGCAAGGCCGGCCGCAGCGCCTACTCGGGCTCGAAGGCCGGCATCATCGGCATCACGCGCACGTGGGCGCTCGAGCTGGGGCAGCACGGCATCACCGTGAACGCCATCAGCCCGGGGCCCATCCGCACCGCGATGTTCGAGGCGGCGAACCCCGCGGGCGAGCCGCGCACGCAGCAGATCATCGACGCGATCCCCGTCAAGCGCGTCGGTGAGCCCGAGGACGTCGCCGCCGCGGTCGGCTTCCTGCTCGACGAGGCGGGCTTCATCACGGGCCAGAACCTCAACGTGTGCGGCGGCATGACGATCGGCGCCGCGCCGCTGTGAGCGGATCGACGGCAATGACGCACACGAGCGCGGCAGCGGAGGCGGCGGCATCCTCCCTCGCGGGCGATGCTCCGGCGGAGCCCGCGGCACCGACGGCAACTGTGCCGCCTGCGACCCTCGCGGCGGTGCTCGCGGACCACGTGCAGCGCGCGGTCGCCGCGCCGCTGCCGGAGCCCGCGCGCCGCGCCGCGAAGGCGGTGCTGCGGCACAACCTGATCGTCGGCCTCGCCGCGCACGGCATGCCGCTGCCCGGGCTCGCCGCGGGCCGCGCGCTGCCGTGGGCGGCGACCCCGTCGACCGCACCGGATCTCGCGTTCGCGACGTCGCTGCGCATGGGCGCCCGCGCCCAGCACGACGAGCACCCGCGCTCGGTGACGCACCTCGGCAGCGCCGTGACCCCCGCGGTGCTCGCCGTCGCCCCGCGCGACGTGACCGGCGAGCGGCTGCTCGCCGCGATCGCCGCCGGCTACCAGGTCGGCGGCGTGCTGGGCAGCGCGCTGCTGCCGAGCGCCCGCGCGCGCGGCATGCGCGCCACCGGCGTCGTCGGGCCGATCGCGGCCGCCGCCGGCGCCGCCGCGATGCTCGGGCTCGACCACCGCGCGACGGCCGACGCGATCGCGCTCGCCGCC
>DASSWM010000062.1:0-2038 GCA_035704865.1 Agrococcus sp. | reverse complement strand
TCGCGCGGAAGGCGCGCTGGGTGCGCGCGGCGGTCGGCGAGGTGGAGCACACCGAGCAGACGGCGTCCGGCGCGCTGCGGCACCCCGTCTGGCGGGGGCTGCGGCCCGACAAGTCGCTCGCCGACCTGAACCCGGAGTAGGTCAGGCGAAGCGGCGCACCGTCGCGGCGGTGAGGCCGCTCGGCGGGCCGGCGAACCAGTCGATCGCGGTCTCCTCGACGTCGAGCGAGGCGGTCAGCAGCGTCGACCAGCGCTCGGCGAAGGGGGCGCCAGGCGCGGCGCGCACGCAGACCGGCGCCTCGGCGCCCGCGGCTCCGCACATCGCGCCCGCGAGCTCGACCGCGCCCTGCGACGCCATGATCGCGTCGCGCTGGGCGGCCGCGTGCTCGAGCCGCACGTGCGTCGTCGAGGTGGCGCGGGCCGCCTCGCCCTCCGCGAGCGCCGCGTCGAGGTAGTGGTTCGTGTGCGCGAGGAAGCCGCCGGTCGGCTCCACGACGCCGACGCCGGCGGGCGAGAGTTCGAGACTCGCGGCGCGGGCTGCGCCGTGGTGCTCGGCGTTCGCGGTCGGTCCGGTGCCGCCGTGCGGATCGCTCGCGCCCTCGACGACGGTCAGCACGGTCGAGGCGCCGAGCGGCGCGCTGCGGGCGATGGCGATCGCGTCGTCGAGCCCGGTCGCCTCGTCGAGGATGCGACGCACGACGACGTGCACGGGAACGCCGATTGCCGAGCGGTCGGAGGCGTGATGGAGGATGTTGAAGTGCACGCCGATGCCGGGGCCGCCCGCGCCGCGCGCGACGCCGATCTTGCCGAGCATGCCGGTCTCGCTGAAGGTGCGCACCACGCGCTCCCCCACGTGCGCCTCGAGCAGCACGGCGGTCGGCACGAGCTCGCCGTTCCAGTCCCACGTCTGCAGCGTCTGCGGACGGCGGTCGTCGTGCAGCGCGACGACCGTCGAGCACTCGGTGGGCGGGGCGGGCGCATGGGCGAGGATCTCGGTGCGCGCGTTGACGAGCATGAGGTCGGCGAGCGGCACGCCGGCGCCCTCGGCGACGCCCTCGAGCTCGGCCGCCTGCTCCGGCGCCCAACCGCGCGTGACGTCGATCGAGCCGGCGGCGATCTCCTCCGCCACGCCCGCGGGCACGCCGAGCGTCGCGAACGCCTGCCGGTAGCGCTCGATCGCTTCGCGCACCTCGGCGGCCACGGCGGCGCCGTAGGCCCGCCCGCGAAGCCGCGGCGACGCATCCGTCAGTCTCAGCTCGATCACCCGCATGCCTCCCGATGATGCCAGCCGGCGGGCTGGGAGGATGTGGCCATGACGACCGACCTGCTCGATCTCGAGTCGCTGCTGACCGACGAGGAGCGCGCCGTGCGGGCGCGCGTGCGTGCGCTCGTCGACCGCGAGGTGCGGCCGCACATCGCCGACTGGTTCGAGCGCGCGCACTTCCCGCGCGAGCTCGTGCCGGTGCTCGGCGAGGCCGGGTTGCTCGGCATGCACCTGACGGGCCACGGATGCGCGGGGGCCTCGGCGGTCGAGTACGGCATCGCGATGCAGGAGCTCGAGGCGGGCGACGGAGGCATCCGCACCTTCGTGTCGGTGCAGGGGTCGCTCGCGATGACGGCCATCGCGAAGCACGGGTCTCAGGCGCAGCGGCAGGAGTGGCTGCCGCGGATGGCGCGGGGCGAGGCGATCGGCTGCTTCGGGCTCACCGAGCCGAACGCGGGCAGCGACCCCGGCGCGATGCAGACCTTCGCGCGGCGCGACGGCGACGACTGGGTGATCGACGGCGCGAAGCGCTGGATCGGGCTCGCGTCGATCGCCGACGTGGCGGTGATCTGGGCGCAGACCGACGAGGGGGTGCGGGGGTTCCTCGTGGAGACCTCCGCGCCGGGATTCGCGGCGACGCCGATCGAGCCGAAGCTGTCGATGCGGGCGTCGATCCAGTGCGACATCGCGCTCGACGGGGTTCGGGTGCCGGAGTCGGCGCGGCTGCCGTGCGCGCGCGGCCTGCGGGCGCCCTTCGAGTGCCTGAACGAGGCGC
>DASSWM010000061.1:0-5774 GCA_035704865.1 Agrococcus sp. | reverse complement strand
CTGACGGCCGAGGGCACGAGCCACATCTCGAACGTCGGCATCATCGCCCGCGGCTACGAGCGCTTCATCGAGAAGCTCGAGACGTTGGGTGCCGACTTCGACGTGGAGGGCTGATGGGGCTGCCCGGCCACCCGCCGAAGTCGGAGCGCAGGCCCGTCTACCTCGGACTCGCCGCGGCGGTGCTGCCAGCGATGGCGGCGATGACGAAGCTGCACATCCGCGGCCACGAGCACATCCCCGTCAAGGGCGCTTTCGTGCTCTCGCCCAACCACTACAGCGAGATCGACCCCGTCGTGATGGCGGTCGCGGTGTGGAAGTCGGGCCGCGTGCCGCGCTTCATGGCGAAGGCCAGCCTGTTCAAGATCCCCGTGGTGGGGCGCATCCTCGCGGCGGCGGGCCAGATCCCGGTCGAGCGCGCCGGCCGCGGCAGCGTCAACAGCGCACCCATGGAGGCCGCGCGCATGCTCGTGCGCGACGAGCTCGGCGTGGTCATCTACCCCGAGGGCTCGCTCACGCGCGACCCCGACCTGTGGCCCATGCGCGGCAAGACCGGCGCGGTGCGCATGGCGCTCGAGGCGGGCGTCCCGCTCATCCCGGCCGCCCACTGGGGCACGCAGCACCTCATGCCCCGCTACGGCAAGCGCGTCCACCCCTTCCCGCGCAAGCACATCCAGATCCTGTTCGGCCCGCCCGTCGATCTGTCGGAGTTCGCGGGCAAGACCGATCAGCAGTCGATGAACGCGGCGACCGACCGCGTCATGGCCGCGATCGCCGGCCTGCTCGGCGAGCTGCGCGGCGAGGCACCGCCGGCGCAGCGCCACGACCCGACGAAGCACGGGCAGGCGGAGACGGGCCGCTTCGAGCAGGGCGGCACGCCGGGGCCGGCCCAGACCCGCGACTCGGGCGAGCCCGGCTCGACCGGGCCGTCGGCACCGGAGCGCGCGGATGGCTGACGCCGCCGTCCTGGGCGCCGGCAGCTGGGGCACGACCTTCGCGAAGGTGCTCGCCGACGGCGGCTCCAACACCGTGCTCTGGGCCCGCAGGCCCGAGGCCGCTCGCGAGATCGACGAGGCGCGCCGCAACACCCGCTACCTGCCCGGCATCACGCTGCCCGCATCGCTGCACGCGACGAGCGACATCCGCGAGGCGCTCGCCGGCGCATCGCAGGTGTACCTCGCGGTGCCGAGCCAGCAGCTGCGGCAGCTGCTGGGCGAGCACGGGTCGGTGATCGAGCCCGACGCGCCCATCGTGAGCCTCATGAAGGGCGTCGAGGCGGGCTCGCGGCTGCGCATGAGCCAGGTCGTCGAGCAGGAGCTGCAGATCGACCCGGCGCGCATCGCCGTCGTGTCGGGCCCGAACCTCGCGCTCGAGATCGCGCAGGAGCACCCCACCGCGGCCGTCGTCTCCTCCACGAGCGCCGAGACGGCGCGCGCGATCGCGAAGCGGGCACGCAACGACTACTTCCACTCCTTCATCAACACCGACGTCATCGGCACCGAGTTCGGCGGCGTGCTGAAGAACCTCGTCGCGCTCGCGATCGGCATCGTCGACGGCGTAGGCTACGGCGAGAACACCAAGGCGTCGATCATCACGCGCGGCCTCGCCGAGGGCACCGACTTCGCCGTCGCGCACGGCGCCGAGCGCGAGACGATGCGCGGCCTGGCAGGCCTCGGCGACCTGATCGCCACGTGCGGCTCGCCGCTGTCGCGCAACTTCACCGCGGGCAGGCTGCTCGGCATGGGCTACTCCCGCACCGACGTCGTGGCCCGCATGGAGCAGGTGGCCGAGGGGCTCGCATCCGTCGACCCCGTCACGCAGCTCGCCGCCGCGAAGGGCATCCGCATGCCCATCCTCGAGCAGGTGAAGCTGGTGCTCGACGGCAGGATGGACCCGCGCGACATCGCCCCGCACCTGACCACCGACGACGAGCCGATCGAGGAGTGACCGTGCCCGAGACCGATGCGACGAGGACGAGCGAGCCGACGGGCGCCCCCGCCCGCAGGACCAGGGTCGCGCTGCTGTTCGGCGGGCGCTCGAGCGAGCACTCGATCTCGTGCGCGACGGCGGGCAGCGTGCTCGCGCACATCGACCGCGAGCGCTACGACGTCATCCCGATCGGCATCACGCGCGACGGGCGCCTCGTGCTGCAGGCCGACGACCCCGCGCCGCTCGCGCTCGAGCGCGTGCCGGAGGTCACGGCGGGCGACGCCGTGCAGCTGCCCGGATCGAGCGGGTCGCTCGCCCTGACCGCCGTCGACGCGTCGGGGGCGGTGCGGCAGCTCGGCGACGTCGACATCGTCTTCCCGATCCTGCACGGCCGCTTCGGCGAGGACGGCACGGTGCAGGGCATGCTCGACCTCGTCGACCTCCCCTACGTCGGCAACGGCGTGCTGGCGAGCGCGGTCGCGATGGACAAGCACTTCGCCAAGACGGTGCTCGAGCACGCCGGCATCCGCGTCGCGCCGTGGATGACGGTGTCGCGGCACGAGTGGCGGAGCGATCCCGACGCGGTGCGCGCGCGGCTCGGCGACTTCCCGATGCCCGTGTTCGTCAAGCCCGCCCGCGCCGGCTCGTCGGTGGGCGTGAGCCGCGTCGGCACCGTGTTCGACTTCGACCGCGCGATGGACCTCGCGCTCGCCGAGGACACCCGCGCGCTCGTCGAGGCGGGCGTGTCGGGGCGCGAGATCGAGGTGGGCGTGCTCGGCGGCCGCGACGGCGCGCGCGCCAGGGCGTCGCTCCCGGGCGAGATCCAGCTCGACGAGGGCACCTTCTACGACTTCGACGCGAAGTACCGCGGGCTGCCGACGGCGCGCACGGTCTGCCCCGCAGAGCTCGACGACGCGACGATCGCGGCGCTGCAGGACACCGCCATCCACGCGTTCGAGGCGATCGACGGCTCGGGCCTCGCCCGCGTCGACTTCTTCGTCTCGCCCGAGCACGGCATCGTGCTCAACGAGGTCAACACGATGCCCGGGTTCACGTCGATCTCGATGTTCCCGGTCGTGTGGCAGGCATCCGGCATCGCCTACGGCGACCTCATCACCGAGCTCATCGAGCTGGGCCTGCAGGAGCAGCGATAGCCACCACCCTGCTCACGGTCGGGCACGGCAGGCTCGACGGCGATGCGCTGCGCGCGCTGCTGACGGATGCGGGCGTCGAGCTCGTCGTCGACATCCGGCGCTTCCCCGGCAGCAGGGCGAACCCGGCGGCCTCGCGCGACGAGATCGAGGCCGTGCTCGGCGCCGCGAGCATCGACTGGCGCTGGGAGGAGCGGCTGGGCGGACGCCGACGGCTGAAGGTCGCCGACGACGCTGTCTCGCCCGACAGCTGGTGGCGGGTCGCGGCGTTCCGCGCCTACGCCGCCTGGACGCGCACGCCCGAGTTCGCCGATGGCATGCAGGCGGTGCTGGCGGATGCGTCGGGTCGCCGCACGGCGGTCATGTGCTCGGAGGCGGTGTGGTGGCGATGCCACCGCCGCGTCGTCGCCGACGTCGCGACGGTGCTGCACGGCGTGGACGTGCTGCACCTCATGCACGACGGCAGCCTGCGCCCCCACCCGGTGAGCGAGACGGCCGCCGTCGTCGATGGCGGCGTGCAGTGGCCGCCGGCACCGGCCGCCTGACGGCACGGACGGGAGCCCGCGGCCGTCAGCGCGGCCGCGCTCGACGTGACCGGGGGGGTCGGCGGCTCAGCCCTCGCCGTGCTGCCGACCGGGGTCGTAGCCCTCTGCCGGGTTCTCGTCGGCGCGCTCGCCGATCGAGGGGTCGGGCTCCTCGACGTCGCCGCCGCTGTCGGGCCCGTCGTCGACGACCGCCTGCTCCTGCGCGGGCGCGTCGTGCTCCTGGTCGCGATGCTGCTGGTCGTCATCCTGCATGGCACTGCCTCCTCTCGCACGGCGCGGCCGCCGCGCACGCCCGACGCTATCCCGCGCGGCGGGTGCGCGCCATGGCCGGAAGCGACGCCCGGCATCGCGGCGGCGAGCCGCGAGTCAGGCGCCGACGGCCTCCCCGGCGGGCACCGCGCGCACGCGGGTGGGCATGCGGGTGAGGGCGACGCCGACGAGGCACAGCAGGCCGCCCAGCAGCGCGAGCGGCGGCGGCACCTCGCCCAGCAGCGGCCAGGCCGCGATCGTGGCGATGACGGGCACGAGGTAGGTCGTCGTGATGAGCCTGCCCGCCGGCATCCGCTGCAGGGCGTAGGCCCACGCGAGGAACGCGATCGCCGTCGGCACGAGTCCGAGGTAGACGACACCGGCGGTCGCGGCGGGCGGGGCGGCGGCGACCTGCGCGATCAGCCCGCCGCTCCACGGCAGGCTGCCGACGGCGCCGATCGCCACGCCGATGAGCGTCACCTGCAGGCCGGGCAGCCGGCGCAGCAGCGGCTTCTGCACGAGCACCGCGATCGCGTAGGTGACGGCTGCGACGAGCGCGAGCAGCACGCCGACGGCGCTCAGCGCGCCGCTCGCGGTGGCGACGCCGATGAGGGCGATGCCGCCGAAGGCGACGACGGCGCCGATGATGAGCCAGCGGGGGAAGCCCTCGCCGAGCAGCGAGCCGGCGACGAGCGCGACGATGAGCGGCGCGACGTTGACCAGCAGCGCGGCGGTGCCCGGGTCGAGCTCGTGCTCGGCCGCGTTGAGCGCCAGGTTGTAGATGAGGAACCACGCCACGCCGAAGGCGCCCAGCAGCAGCCACTCCCGCCGCGTCGGCGGCACCCAGGCACCGCGCAGCAGCTGCACGGCCGCGAGGGCGAGCACGGCCACCGCGAGCCGGCCGAGCGTGAGCGCGCCGGGATCGAAGTCGGCCGCGACCGCCCGGATGACGATGAACGCCGACGCCCAGGACAGCAGCGCGACGACGATGGCGGCGACGACGAGCAGTCGTTCGCGGAGCGGAGCTGCGGCCATGGGGCCGAGCCTAGGGTCGGCCGCCCACACGCGTGAGCGGCAGGACTGCCGAACCACGGCGAGATCCCGCCATCGCCGATCCCGCCCGGAGGGCGCTCGTGCAGGGGCGCGCAGCAGCGTGTCGGCGCCGGGTGGCAGGATGCCACGCATGGGCGATGAGGCGAAGGACATCCTGGCGAGGTACCTGCGGCAGCAGCGGGATGCGCTGCGATGGAAGCTCGACGGCGTCTCCGAGCGCGACGCGCGCATGCCGATGACGCCCACCGGCACCAACCTGCTGGGGCTCGTCAAGCACGTCGCCTCGGTCTCGGTCGGCTATCTGGGCGACTGCGTCGGCCGTCCCTTCCCTGAGCCGATGCCGTGGCTCGCCGACGACGCGGAGGCGAACGCCGACATGTGGGCGGGGCCGGACGAGCGCATGGCCGACGTGCTCGCCCTCTGGGATCGCGCCTGGGCGCACATCGACGCGAGCATCGACGCGCTGCCGCTCGATGCGCCGGCGCACGTGCCGTGGTGGGGCGACCGGGGCGACGTCACGATGCAGCGGCTGCTCGTCCACCTCATCGCCGAGATCGCGCGGCACGCGGGCCACGCCGACATCGTGCGCGAGTCGATCGACGGCGCGACGGGGCTGCGCGCGGGCGTCTCGAACCTGCGCGAAGGCGACGCGCAGTGGTGGGCCGCCTACGTGCAGCGGCTGCGCGAGACCGCCGAGGCCGCGGGGGAGTAGCGCTTCAGGGCTGCGCGGGGCTGTCCGGATCCCAGCCCTCGGCCGGGTTCTCCTTCGCGTCCTCGCCGACCGTCGGCTGCTCCACGTGCGCACCGCCGTGCGCGCCGCCGACGACGACGTCGATGTCCTGCGCGTCGC
>DASSWM010000060.1:0-4168 GCA_035704865.1 Agrococcus sp. | reverse complement strand
GCTCATGACGTGGGGCTGGCGCATCCCGTTCCTGCTGTCGTTCGTCTTCCTCGCCGTCGCGCTCTACATGCGGCTGAAGGTCGAGGAGTCGCCGGTGTTCACCGACGTCGTGCAGCTGCAGACCGCCAAGACGGCGAAGGCCGCACTGCCGCTCATCGAGGTCTTCCGCCACGCCGGCGGCCGCGTGCTCATCGTCATCGCGACCGTGCTGTTCGCCTCGGGCGGCTTCTTCCTCATGACCACCTACGCGGTGCGGTTCGGCACGGGCGAGCTGGGCATGGAGGCGTGGAAGCTGCTCATCGCGACGATGCTCGGCGCCGTGCTCGAGGCCATCGGCATCTACATCGGCGCGAAGCTCGGTGATCGCTGGGGCGCCTGGAAGACCGTCGTCTTCGGCGGCATCGTCGCCGCCGTGCTCGTCGTGCCGATCGCGCTCATGCTCGGCTCGGGCGTCGAGGTGCTCGTCATCGCTGCCGTCGCGATCGGCATCGGCATGCTCGGCCTGCCGTACGGCCCGCTCGGCACGATGCTCTCCGAGCTGTTCAGCGCGCGCTACCGCTACTCGGGCGTCGCCGTCTCGTACAACATCGGCGGCCTCATCGGCGGCTTCGTGCCCTCGATCGCAGCGGCGCTCGCGCTCGCGGTCGGCAGCGCCGTCGTCGTGATCCCGGTGCTGCTGGGCATCATCATGGCGCTGTGCGTGCTCGGCGGGCTCATCGCCGGCCGCGTGCTCTCGCGCGAGGAGGAGACGATCGCGGCATGAGCCTTCGCCGCTGCGCCGCCGCCCGACGGCGGTGCAGCGGCGATGCCGCTCGTTACGATCGAGACGAAGGGCTCGCGAGGGGAGAACGATGACGGTGAGCACGTCGGTGCGAGACGCCTGGTCGGGCGCCTCCGGCACGGTCGGCGACCTCAAGAGCGATCGCGTGCGGGCCGTGCTCGAGCAGCAGATCCTGAGCGGCGAGCTGCCCCCGGGCACGCTGCTGCCCACCGAGCCCGAGCTGAGCGCCGCCCTCGGGGTGAGCCGCACGGTGCTGCGGGATGCGGTGCGCGCGCTCGTCGCGCGCGGCCTCCTGACCGTGCGCCAAGGCCGGGGCACGATGGTCGCCGAGCCCAGCGACGAGGCGCTCGCGACCGCCATGATCGCGCGGCTCTCCCGCTCGGGCCTGACGGTGGGCGATGTGATGGAGGCGCGCATCACGCTCGAGACGCTGATCGTGCGGCTCGCGGCCGAGGCCGGCACCGCCGCCGACTGGGACGAGCTCGAGCGCGCGGAGCACACGCTCATCGAAGCCATCGCCGCCGGGGACGAGGCGGGCGCGCACGCCGCGCATGCGGCGTTCCACGCCGGCATTCTGCAGGCGACGCACCAGCCGGCGCTCGTGCTGCTGCTGCACCCGATGAACACCATCGCGCTGCTCACCGGCTCCTCCTCCGTGCGCAGCGGCTCGACCGAGGACTGGAACCTCGATGCGCACCGCGCGATCCTCGAGGCGCTGCGGCTCGGCGACCCCGACCTCGCCGAGGCCGCGATGCGCGCGCACTTCGACGACCTCGAGGAGAAGTCCATCTACGTGGGCCTGCTCGAGCAGCCCTTCGCGCAGGCCTACTTCGGTGCGGCGTAGCGGTCTCGACGGCCGGCCGACGGCCGCTGCTCTACGAGCGCCCGCCGCTCGGCCAACGGCCGCCGCTCGACCAGCGGTTGCGTAGGCTTCGGCTGTGCTCGACCTCAACCGCCTGGTGATGCTGCGAGCGGTCGCGATGCACGGCAGCATCACCGCCGCCGCGCGCGAGCTCGCCTACAGCCACTCGGCGATCTCGCAGCAGCTCTCGCTGCTCGAGCGCGAGACCGGCACGGTGCTGCTCGAGAAGGTCGGCCGCACCGCCCGCCTCACGCCGGTCGGGCTCGAGCTGGTGCGCAACACCGAGTCGGTCCTCGCCGCGATGGAGCACGCCGAGACCGAGCTCGCGGCCTCGCACCACCAGCCGCGCGGCATCATGACGGTCGCGGTCTACTCGTCGGTCGCGCGACTGGTGATGCCTGCGGCGCTGCGCACGCTCATGCACGAGCAGCCCGGCCTCGAGGTGCGGCTGCGGCGGCTCGACCCTCAGGAGGCCGTGCTGCAGCTCGTCGCGAGGCGGGTGGACGCGGTGATCGTCGACACCTTCGCCGGTACGCAGGTCGCACCCGCAGGGGTCATCGATGCGGCCGAGATCGGGCGCGACCCTGTGCGCGGCTACGTGCCGGAGTTCCACCGCACGGCGACGATCGAGCAGATGCAGGCGGTGCCGTGGGTGATGGAGCCTGCCGACGCGCCGTCGACCCAATGGGCGATGCGCGTGTGCCGCGAGGCAGGCTTCGAGCCGCGCGTCGTGCACGAGTCCTCCGACATGCTCTTCCACCTCCGCATGGTCGAGGCGGGCCTCGCCGCAGCGTTCCTGCCCGACCTCGTGGTGCGCGAGGCCCGCAGCCGCATCGCGCCGAGCCCGCTGCTGCCGGTCGAGGACGATCGCCGCATCCTGCTGCTCACGCGCGCGGGCGCCGCCGAGCATCCGGCCTTCCGCGCAGTGCGGATCGCGGTCGCGGCGGCCCTGTCGAAATATGTAAGCAGCACTGACGGAATTTCGTAAGCAAGCGTCGCTTTACCTGACGAGAGCGCGCCCGTACCGTAGCCCACAGAGGGCCGCATCGGCCGCTCGAACGCGCAGCAGGAACGCACGCAGGTGCTCGTCCGGTGCGCACGCACGCAACGAGGAGGAGCGATGACGCTGACCCATTCCACGACCGACACCCGGGAGACCGGGGTGCTCGACGGACCTGCGCTGTGGTCTGCGCAGGCGCACATGCCGAGCGTGCTCGGCCGCCAGCTGGTCATCGATCGCGGCGAGGGCTCCTACGTCTTCACGACCGACGGGCAGCGCCTCTTCGACGGCACCGCGGGCCTGTGGCACGCGAACGTCGGCCACTCGCACCCCGAGATCGCGCAGGCCGCGTACGACCAGATGATGCGGCTCGAGACGTACCACATCTTCGCGCGCTACTCGAATGACAAGGCCATCGAGCTCGGCGAGGTGCTCGCCGCGATCGCGCCCATCGAGCGCGCCAAGGTCATCCTCAACTCCGGCGGCTCTGACGCGATCGACGTCGCGTGCAAGCTCGCGCGCCGCCACTGGCAGCGCGAGGGCCGCACGAGCAAGAAGGTCATCCTCAGCCGCGAGCACGCCTATCACGGCCTGCACGCCTACGGCACGTCGATCGCGGGCCTGCCGTTCAACAGCGACGGCTACGGCACCGAGTCACTCGTGCCCGAGACCGCCCGCATCTCGTTCAACGACATCGCGCAGGTCGAGGAGACGATCGCACGCATCGGCGCCGACAACATCGCCGCCATCGTCAGCGAGCCCGTCCAGGGCACCGGCGGCGTCAACCCGCCTGCGCCCGGATACCTCGAGGGGCTGCAGCGCCTCGCGCGCGAACACGACATCCTGCTCATCGTCGACGAGGTCATCACGGGCTTCGGCCGCACCGGCGAGATGTTCGCCTCGCAGCGCTACGGCATCGAGCCCGACATGGTGACCTTCGCGAAGGGCGTCACGTCCGGGTACGCGCCGCTCGGAGGCGTCTTCGTCGCGCCGCAACTGTGGGAGCCGTTCTACGCCGACGCGCCCGACACCCCGATCTTCCGCTACGGCGCCACGTACTCCGGGCATGCCACGGCCGCCGCGGTCGCGCTCAAGCACCTCGAGATCCTCGACCGCGACAACCTGGTGCCGCGCGTGCGCGAGCTCGAGCAGGTGCTGCGCACGCAGCTCGACGGGCTGCAGCAGCGGCAGGCGGCCGTCGTCGACACGCGCGTCGCCGGCTTCCTCGGCGGCGTGACGCTCGACGAGCGCATCTCGAACGAGCGCGTCACTGATCGGCTCATCGAGTTCGGCTTCATCTCCCGCCCGCTGCGCGGCAACACGCTCCAGTTGAGCCCGCCGTTCATCGTCAGCGACCAGGAGGTCGTCGACTACGTCGCCGCCATCGAGCAGGCGATCACCGAGGAGGCCGCACGATGACCACGACCACCGCCACCGATGCGCTCATCACCGCCGACGCATCCGCCGTCGCCCACGCCGATCGCGTGATCGCCGGCCTCGGGCTGCCCACCGGCGGCACCGCCGT
>DASSWM010000059.1:0-2313 GCA_035704865.1 Agrococcus sp. | reverse complement strand
CTCGGCCGCGAGACCCTTTCGGGTCTCGGCCGCGACGCCAGCGCCGAGGCCCGTCCCGGGCCTCGGGCCGCAGCTGCCGTGCTGGACAGCGACCAGGCCTGGCGCATCGCCGCGGCCGTCGCCGACCCCGAGGTGCCCGTGCTGACGATCGAGGATCTCGGCGTGCTGCGCGAGGTGCGGCTCGAGGGCGAGACGGTCGTCGTGACGCTCACGCCCACCTACTCCGGCTGCCCCGCGATCGACCAGATGCGCGACGACGTGCTGCTCTCGCTCACCGCGGAGGGCTTCCGCGACGTGCGCGTCGACTTCACGCTCAGCCCCGCGTGGACGACGGACTGGATGAGCGAGGCCGGCAAGCAGAAGCTCGAGGCGTACGGCATCGCGCCGCCCACGCACCGCGCCGGCGAGCGCTCGGGGCCGATCCCGGTGATGCTGGGCGTGAAGTGCCCGCGCTGCCAGAGCCTGCGCACGCGCGAGGTGTCGCGCTTCGGCTCCACCGCGTGCAAGAGCCACTTCGAGTGCCTCGCGTGCCTCGAGCCCTTCGACCACTTCAAGGTGCACTGACGTGGCGGCCACGAACCTCGGCTCGACCGGCCTGCCCGGCGCCGCCGACGCATCCGCCCTCCCGGGCGCGACGAACGCCTCCACCGCCGCGGACGCCGCCGAGCGGCCCGTCGCCGGCCGCACGCGCGGCCGCTTCCACTCGCTCGAGGTCGCCGAGGTGCGGCCGCTCACGGCCGAGGCGGTCGAGGTGACGTTCGCCGTGCCCGACGAGCTGCAGGGCGCCTACAGCTACGTCGCGGGCCAGCACCTCGCGCTGCGGGCGACGATCGACGGCCACGAGATGCGCCGGTCGTACTCGATCTGCCGCCCGCCGAGCCCCGGCTCGATCTCGGTCGCGATCAAGCGCGACCTCGGCGGCCGCTTCTCCACCTGGGCGAACACCGAGCTGCAGCCGGGCACCCGCATCGACGTCATGAGCCCGCAGGGCACGTTCACGTCGGCGCTCGAGTCGATCGACGGCGCGCACGTCGTGGGCATCGCGGCGGGCAGCGGCATCACGCCCATGATGGCGCTCGCGCACGAGGTGCTCTCGCGCTCGGCCACCTCGACGTTCTCGCTGCTGTTCTCGAACCGCTCGACGCTCGACGTCATGTTCATCGAGGAGCTCGCCGACCTCAAGGACCGCTACCCGTCGCGCCTCGCCCTGCACCACGTGCTCTCGCGCGAGCAGCGCGCGGCGCCGCTCATGTCGGGCCGCATCGACCAGGAGCGGCTCGAGCGGATCCTGGCCGAGCTCATCCGCCCCGACTCGGTCGACGAGTGGTTCCTGTGCGGGCCGTTCGAGCTCGTGCAGCTGTGCCGCGACGTGCTCGAGGACGCGGGCGTCGACCCCGCGCACGTGCGCTTCGAGCTGTTCACGACCGGCAAGCCCGTCGACGCGGGCGGCGACCGCGGCCGCCCCGTGCAGGTGGAGGCGGGCGAGGAGACCTGGACGCTCGACTTCACGCTCGACGGCCAGTCGTCGCAGGTGGAGAGCCCCGTCGCGGCGCGCGAGTCGATCCTCAACGCCGCCCTGCGTGTGCGGGCCGACGTGCCGTTCGCGTGCGCGGGCGGCGTGTGCGGCACGTGCCGCGCGAAGGTCGTCTCGGGCAGCGTGAGCATGACCGAGAACTACGCGCTCGAGCCCGACGAGATCGAGCGCGGCTACGTGCTCACGTGCCAGTCGCATCCCAAGACGGATGCGGTGGTCGTCGACTACGACGTGTGACGCGCGGGCGCTCCACGGGAGTCGCAGCCGCTGCCGCGAGCCAGGGCGCGCGGCGCGCTCACCGCTCGCCGATCGCCGCGACCATCACCTCGATGCGGTCGTCGCGGTACTGGAGCTGCAGGTGGTCCTCGCCTGCCCGGTACCGGTCGGCGGCATCCGTGTGCCAGTCGGGGTCGCCGAACCTGGCGCGCACCTCCGCGCGGCTCGCGGTGCCCGACAGGCCGTCGATGAGGGCGTCGGCGCGCGGGTAGGCGCCCCACGCCTCGCGCGGCTGCGTGCCGACGAAGACGGCCACGAGCCGTCCGGCGCCGAACAGGAACTCGGTGCCGCCGCGGCGGGCGACGAGCTGGAAGACGTGGCCGTCGGGCCCGCGCGACTCCGCGGTGTCGGTCGTGTCGCCGGGCAGGTCGAGCACGGGCTGCAGTCGCTCGTCGTCCGCGCGTGCGCCGAGGGCGTCGAGGAACAGCTGCATCTCGCCCTGCAGACGCATCGTCTCGGCTCCCGCGCGCGTCACGGGGCGCGCATCATGAGCGTGATGCGCG
>DASSWM010000058.1:0-6449 GCA_035704865.1 Agrococcus sp. | reverse complement strand
GGAGGAGGTGACCAGCTCGAAGTCCCCGTCCAGGCCGTAGCCCGGCATGGCCTCCTCCTGGGTGACGCGGGTCAGCCCGGCCCCCGGGTCGATGCCCACGATGCGGCCGTTCAGGTCCTCGACGTGGTCGGCCAGGTCGGGGATGCTGTTCACGTCCTCCATGTAGGAGGGCACGGTGATGGTCAGCTTGGCGTTGTCGTACCAGGCGCCGAGGTCCTCCAGCTGGTCCCCGTAGTCCTCCCAGTAGTCGGCGTGCGTCACCGGCAGCCAGGTGTCGAGGAACAGGTCGACGTCGCCGTTGGCCGCGCCCTGGTACATCGGGGCGACGTCCACGTCGGTGATCGTGACGTCGTAGCCCTTCTCCTCCAGGATGGCCTGCCACAGGAACGAGGCGGCCTCGCCCTCGGGCCAGCCGTTGAAGACGCCGATCGTGAGCTCGGTCTGCTGCTCGGCGGCACCGCCCTCGGGTGCCTCAGCCTCGCCACCGGCTGCCGAGCAGCCGGCGAGCGCGAGGGCGCCGACGGCGGCGATCGCCGTGCCGCGGATGAATCGCTTGTTCATGGTGTGTCCTCTCTCGTTTCGTATCGTGTGTCTCAGACGCGACCGCTGGGGCAGCCGCATCAGTCTCAGCGGCCGCCGGAGGCGGCTGCTTCGGTCTCTGTGGCAGCCGGTGCGGCCGTGCCGGGTGCGACTCCGGCCGGCAGCGGCGCGTCGGCGCTGGCCTTGCGGGCGCGCATCTTCGCGATCGGGCTGTGGTCCTGCAGGCTGCCGAGCGCGTTCGTGACGCGGTCGAGGAAGATCGCGAGGATCACGACCGACAGGCCGGCCTCGGAGCCGAGGCCGATGTCGATGCGCTGCAGCGACTGCACGATCGGCTGGCCGAGGCCGCCCGCTCCCACCATGGCCGCGATGACGACCATCGACAGCGACAGCATGATGATCTGGTTGACGCCGGTCATGATCGTCGGCAGCGCCAGGGGCAGCTGGATCTGGCGCAGGATGCGCCCTGGCGATGCGCCGAAGGCGGTGCCCGCCTCGACGATCTCCCGGTTGACACCGCGGATGCCGAGCTCGGTCAGGCGCACACCCGGTGCCATCGCGAACGCGATCGTGGCGATGATGCCGGGCACCACGCCCACGTTGAACAGGATGATCGCGGGGATCAGGTAGACGAACGCCGGCATCGTCTGCAGGAAGTCGAGGATCGGCCGCACGATCGTGGAGACCGTGTCGTTGCGCGCGGCCCAGATGCCGAGCGGGATCGCGATCAGCAGCGCGAAGAACGCGGCCACGATGGTCAGCGCGAGCGTCGCCATCGCGTTGTCCCACTGGTTCACGAGCACGATCACGAACAGGCCGACGACGGTGCCGACGGCCATCTTCCAGCCGCGCACCACGAAGGCGATCGCTGCGAGCACGAGGATGAGCACCAGCTCGGGCGGCTCGATGAGGATGAACTCGATCGCGTCGTAGATGCCGGTGATGATCGTCTTGATGAAGTCGAACAGGATCGCCAGGTTGGCCGTGATCCAGTCGACGCCGGCCTCGACCCAGTCGCCGAGGGGAAGTCGGAGGTCATCGAACATCGGACACCTCCGTGTCGGCGAGGGTCTGGGTGACGAACAGCGGGTCCATCGCCGGCGGGATGTCGACGATGTTGAACTCGGCGGTGTCGGTGGAGACGTTGCCGAGCGCTGCCAGCAGCAGCACGCGCGGCACGATGCCGAGCAGGCGGTCGTCGTCGCCGACCACCGCGATGGGCAGGCCGCTGGTGATCGCGAGCTCCGGCAGATCCGACAGGCTCGTGTCGGGGCTCACGGTCGGCACGCTCGCATCGACGAGCGTGCCGAGGTCGTGCACGCCCTTCTGGATGGCGCGCAGCACGTCGCGATCCTTGACGGCGCCGAGCACCGTGCGGCCCGGCCCGGTGACGAGCAGGCCGGAGATCTGCATGTCGCGCATCGTCTTGAGCGCGCCGCGCGGGCCGACCGTGACGGGCACGGCGGCGGCGGGCGGCTCCATGACGCTGGATGCGGTGAGCACGCGCGTGCGGTCGACGTCCTGCACGAACTGCGCGACGTAGTCGTTCGCGGGGTCAGTGAGGATGTCCTCCGGCGTGCCGATCTGCACGATGCGGCCGTCGCGCATGACGGCGATCCGGTCGCCGAGGAACATGGCCTCGTTCAGGTCGTGCGTGATGAAGACGATGGTCTTGCCGAGCTCGGCCTGCAGCTCGACGAGCTGCTCCTGCATCTCGCGCCGGATGAGCGGGTCGAGCGCGCTGAACGCCTCGTCCATGAGCAGCACCGGGGTGTCGGCGCAGAGCGCGCGGGCGATGCCGACGCGCTGCTGCATGCCGCCGGAGAGCTCGCTCGGCAGCCGCTGCTCCCAGCCGGAGAGCCCGACGCGCTGCACGACCTCGCGCGCGAGCTCGAGCCGGCGGCCCTTGTCGACGCCCTGGATCTCGAGGCCGTAGGCGACGTTGTCGAGCACGGTGCGGTGGGGGAGCAGCGCGAAGTGCTGGAACACCATCGACACCTGCGAGCGCCGCACGCTGCGCAGCCGCTTCGGGTCGATGCCCGTCACGCGCTCGCCCTCGATGTCGACCGAGCCGCTCGTGGCCTCGAGCAGGCCGTTGAGCATGCGGATGAGGGTCGACTTGCCGGAGCCCGACAGGCCCATGACGACGAAGATCTCGCCGCGCTGCACCTCGAACGAGGCATCGATGACGGCGGCGGTGCCGAGCTTGGCCACCTCGTCGCGGCTGGCGCCCTGGGCCAGCCGGTCGGCCGCCTCTCGCGCACGGCGGCCGAACACCTTGGTCAGATGCTCGACGCGCACGACGGTGTCGTCGGCGACGGGCTCGTCTCCGATCGCGCGGGGTTCGCTCACGTTCGCTCCTGTCACCCCTGCGGGGGCTCTCAGTCGTGGACGGGTGCAGCCGCGCTGGCGGTCTTCGTCTGCCGTTCTCGCACGAGTCAGCTCGTTCGCGAAGCGGCACCATACGCTCGCCGACGGCAGTCATCGGCGGTCGCGTCCTGTGGGTCCGGCCAGCCAGATCGGTTGACCTCAAACCCCTAGGCTAGCGAAGGCCAAAACCTAGACTTCGAGCTTTCGGCGTGTTCTGACAGCGAAAACCGCGGAATCAAGCGGATGTCGCTGGCGACGAACGCTGTGATTGTAACGGTTTCGTTATGGCTTGGGGGTCAGGACGACACGATCCGGCCGCTCAGCGCGCCGCTGCGGGCGTGCTGCTCACTGCCACCAGGGCCGCTCGCGCTGGGCCGCGCGGCGGCGCGCCTCGAGCTCCTGCATCTGCTCGTGGCGCTCGCCGATCTCGTGGATCGCGGAGAGGCAGCGCGCCACGAGCCCGTCGAGGTCGTCGCACTCGTGGCGGCGCGCGGCGCCGATCACGATCGCGGCGCACGCCTCGGCGTCGCCGGCCGCGTCGTGGTGCTGGAAGTCGTCGAAGCCCGCGGCGAGCGCTGCCACCGGCAACCGGTACGACTCGAGCGCGAAGGTCTTGCGGGCGATGCGCAGCGAGTCGGTCCAGCGCATATCGGGCACCGGCATCCTGGCGGCCTTCGCGGCCGCGCGCATCACACCCTTGTCGAACCCGGCGTTGTGGGCGACGTACACGTCGTCGCCGCCGAAGGCGAGGATGCGCTCCTGCGCCTCGACCCAGTCGGGGGCGTCCAGCACCTGGTGCGCCTGGATCCCGTGGATCCTGACGTTCCACTCCCAGAATTCGTCGTAGGGCGCCGTGGGGCGGATCAGCGTCGAGAAGCGGTCGACGACCATGCCGTCGCGCACCTTCACGAGCCCCACCGCGCACGCCGAGGCGGCGTTGCCGTTGGCGGTCTCGAAATCGATCGCGGTGAAGTCGAGCGCCATGTCCACCATGATCCCAGAGCGCACCCACACGCCCGACCAGGCCGACGCATCCGCCCGCCCTGTTCTGCCACGATGAGTGGCATGGCCAACCCGACGCTCGACGCCCTGCACGCCATCGACACCGCCGATCACGCGGGTGCCTGGGCGATCGTGCGCGAGGCCGAGCTCGTGGTGCCGGCGGTGGTCGAGAACCCGCGCGATCCGGGCTCGGGCAAGTTCCTCGTGCTGCCGCACAAGGACATGCAGCTCGTCGTCGCGTTCACCTCGACGGCGCGCATCGGCGGCTTCGCGACGCGCACGCGCAACCACCTCAAGCTCACGGGCGCCGAGCTCGCGGCCGGCATCCCCGCTGGCCACGCGATCGTGCTCGACCCGGGGCACGACGACGGGCGGGTGTTCCTGCCCGAGGTGATCGCGGGCGACGCGGCGGAGTAAGCAGTGCGCCGCGGCTCAGGCGGCGCGGTCTAGCTGCAGGCGCCGACGCGCTCGGTGCGGTCGACGGCGCTCGAGACCGCTTCGAGAGCGGTGACGGCGCTCACGACGTTCGTGTCGATGACCACCTCGGTGGCGGGGGAGCGGCCGTAGGAGACGAAGGTCCACACCGACTCCTCCTGGGCGACCTCGAGCCAGTCGACGCCGCCCACCTCGAGGCAGCGCTGCGTGGAGGGCGCCGGCTCGGGCATGCCGCAGCGCAGCGTGATCGCGCTCGGGTCGCCCCATGCGGCGGTGCCCTGCGCGGTCGTTTCGCGTCGCTCGAGGGGATCGACGAGGCTCTCGTCGCCGATCTGCTCGGGCAGCGTGACGGAGATCTGCGCGCAGCCTGGGTCGGATGCCTCGTCGGCCGCCGGCAGCGAGACGGCGCTCGCGCAGCCGGTGAGCGCCAGCAGGGCCGCGGCAGCGGCGAGGATGCGGAGGCGGGGCACCAGTCGAGCCTATCGGCGCGGCCCGCGCGCGCTGCCCCGGGTCGGCTTCCGCCGCGGTGCATCGGCGCGGCCTGCGCCCCGCCCGGCGCGGCCTGCGCCGACCGCCCGGGACAGCCGGCGCCGCGACGCAGCGGCCGCCCGGTGGGCGCGCTGGGCCCTCGGCTCGCGGAGGCGGCTAGCGTTGCGCCCATGGACGATCCCACGCTGCACGAGGCAGGCGAGCTCGAGGCGCTCCGCCGGCTGCTGCCGCTGCTGCCGGCCGGCGACGTGACCGATCTCGGACCCGGCGACGACGCCGCGGTGGTGCGCGCCGCCGACGGCCGCTTCGTCGTGACGACCGACACGATGCTCGAGGGCGCCGACTTCCGCCTCGGCTGGTCGACGTGGCACGACCTCGGCTGGAAGGCGGCGGCCACCAACCTCATCGACGTCGCGGCGATGGGCGCGAGGCCCACGTCGCTCGTCGTGGCGCTCGCGGTCGCGCCGTCGACGCGCGTGTCGGCACTCACCGCGTTCGCCCGCGGCCTCGCCGACGCGATCGCCGCGATGGCGCCCGGTTGCGGCGTCGTCGGGGGCGACCTCGGCACGGCCGCGCACGCGACGATCGCCGTCACCGCGTTCGGCGACCTCGAGGGGCGAGCACCCGTGCTGCGCTCGGGCGCGAGGGCGACGGATGCGGTGTGGCTCGTCGGCAGGATCGGCCTGGCCGCGACGGGGTTGCGCCACCTCTTCGCGCAGGCCCAGGACGAGGCGGCGCTGCCGCTGACCGACTCCGCCGAGCGGCTGCGCGCCGGAGCACTCGGCCCCAGCATCGAGGCGCAGCTCGCGCCTGTCACGCCCATCGCCGCGGGCACGCTGCTCGCCGACCTGGGCGCCACGGCGATGCTCGACGTCTCCGACGGCCTCGCGCTCGACGCCGCCCGCGTGGCGCGCGCATCCGGCGTGCGCATCGCGCTCGACCGCGCCGGTGTGGAGGTCGCGGCGCGGGACGCGAGCCTCGAGGCCGCGCTGCACGGCGGTGAGGATCACGCGCTGCTCGTGACGCTGCCCGCGGGCGTCGAGGCGCCCGCCGAGCTCGCCGGGCATCCGATGCGCCGCATCGGCACGGTCGAGCGGCTCGCGGCAGGGGAGGCTCCGCACGTCTCGCTCGACGGCGCGCCGCTCGAGCCGCGCGGCTGGGACCCCTACCGGGCGGGCTGAGCCGCGAGCGCGAGCGTCATGAAGGTGCTGTGCGGATCGGGCCGGTAGGCGCCGAACGGCGGGCACTCCGCGAACCCGTGCTTGGCGTACATCGCCCGGGCGGGAGCGAAGAAGGGCTGGCTGCCCGTCTCGAGCGACAGCCGCAGCACGCCCCGTGCCCGAGCGTCGTCGACGGCGTGCCGCAGCATCGCCGATGCGATGCCGGCACCGCGCAGCGCTGGCTCGGTGCGCATGCTCTTGAGCTCCTCGTGGTGGGCCTCGACCGTTGCGAGCGCGACCGTGCCGATGATGTCGCCGTGCTCGCTCCGCGCCGCCCACAGCCGCACGCCCGGTCGCTGGAGCGCTCCGATGTCGAGCGCATGCCGGCTGCTCGCCGGCGCGGTGGGCGCGAGATCGTCGAGGTGCGCCTGCAGGAAGGCGGCGAGCGCGGGC
>DASSWM010000057.1:0-4020 GCA_035704865.1 Agrococcus sp. | reverse complement strand
CACCGCATCCGTCTCGATGCCGAGGATGCGGCCGCTCACCTGGGCGTCGTCCGGCAGGGCGCCCGTGAGGGCCGCGAGCAGCGTCGACTTGCCGGCGCCCGAGGGGCCGGCGACCGAGACGATGCCGGTGAGCTCGGCGCTGATGCCGGTGAGCGTGGGTGCGTCGCGGCCGGCGTAGCGCACCCGCAGTGCGTCGATGCGGATGGGTCGGCTGTCGCCGGTCGAATGGGTGTCGGTGCGGTCGTCGTCCACCCGCGCGTCGTCGCGCGCCGGCCGCTCGAGCAGCGCGCGCGAGCGGTCGAGGGCCGAGAGGCCGTCCTGCGAGGCGTGGAACGCGGTGCCCACCTGCCGCAGCGCCGCGTACGCCTCGGGCGCGAGGATGAGGGCGACGAGGGCGGGCTCGAGCTCCATCGTGCCGTTCAGCAGCCGCAGGCCGAGGAAGACGGCGACGATCGCGACCGAGATGGTCGCGACGAGCTCGAGGGCGAGTGCCGAGAGGAAGGCCCAGCGCAGCGTCTCCTGCGTGCGCTGGCGGTAGGAGCGCTGCAGGGCGTCGAGCGCGCGCGACTGCTCGTCGACGCGGCCGAGCCCGACGAGCACCGGCAGGCCGCGCGCGAGCTCGGCGAGGTGGTCGGCGAGCCGCGTCAGCGCCGTGAGCGCCGCGTCGGTGCGCTGCTGCGTGTGCTTGCCGATGAGCACCATGAACACCGGGATGAGCGGCACGGTGAGCACGATGACGACGGCGCTCAGCCAGTCGGCGCCGAGCACGCGCAGGCCCACGAGCAGCGGCACGACCGCCGCGGCGATCGTCGCCGGCAGCGACTGGACGTAGTAGTCGTCGAGGTCGTCGAGCCCGTCGGCGGCGAGCACGGCGGTGCCGCCGCCCGCTCCCACGCCCGAGGCGCCGGCCGCGTCGCCCGCGACGATGCGCCGCCACAGCCGCCCGCGCAGCTCGCGCTTGACGCGCGTGGCGATGCGGCGCGCGATGACGGCGGTGCCCCACTCGGCGCCCGCGCGCACGAGCGCGCCCGCGAGGCCGACGATGACGATCAGGCGCGTGGTCTCGGCGCTCAGGTCGCCGGCCGCGAGCGACCCGATGCCGCGCGCGATGGCCTCGGCGATGAGCACGAGCCCCAGCGCGCGCAGCGCCGCGAGCACGCCCAGTGCGTAGATCGGCGCCTTCGGCACGGGACCGAGCGCCGGCCGGCGGAACCCGGGTGCCTTCGCGGCGCGCTCGGCCTCGATGACCCACGGGTCGATGCCGGTCGCCGGTCGGGCGCGCGCCGCGCGCGTGGCGCTGTCAGCTCGCGATCCAGGCACCCCTCCAGCATTCCACCCGCGGCTATGCGCCACGACGTCACGCAGTCGTTCTCGCCCACTCTTGAGCGCTCATAATCTGTCCATATATATGTACATCTTTTCGGCGGACTTCCAGTACACTTGCACCATGTCGATTCTCGAGGTGTTTCCCAGCAGCGAAGCGCGTGTCGAGTTGCCCAAGGTGCTTGAGCGATTCCGCCACGACGGCGCGGGAGCGACGCCGCTCGTGTTCGGCGCTCACCGCAAGCCGGAGGCCGTGGTGATCCCGTACGAGCTGTACGCAGAGCTGCTGCCCGCGATCGAAAATGCCGAGATCGCGCGAATCGTCCGCGAGCGGACCGCCGCCGGCCCTGCCGAATCTCTCGAGGGCCTTGCGGGTGAGCTGGGTCTCGACCCGGCTGACTTCCGGTGACGACGCCGAGGCCGCTGGCGCTTTCGGCTCTGCCCGGGTTCGCGGACGACGTGCGGGCGCTGCCGACCCGTGCGGCACAGATCATGGCGATGGATCACCTGAATCTCGTGCGCAATGGGCACCTGCGGGGTGAGCCGCTGGGGAATCATGACCAGACCGGCGATCTCAGTGACTGCTTCAAGCTCTACTTCGATCCCGACGGTTCCGGCAAGCCGCGATTCCGACTCGTGTACCGGCTCCGGAAGAACGGCCTCGAAGCTGTCGGTGTTGAAGCCGTCGCGGTCGGCCAGCGCGCATCGCTCGCGGTATACCGCGATGCAGCGAGCCGGCTCGGGCGCTGACGTTCGGGGCTGGCGACGGCGAATCCACCGCAGTCAGACCGCCGCGCGCTGGTTCATGCGGATGAGGTTGCCCGCCGGGTCGCGGAACGCGCAGTCGCGCACGCCGTAGTCCTGGTCGGTCGGCTCCTGCACGACGTCGGCGCCTGCCGCCTGCACGCGATCGAAGAGCCCGTCCAGGTCGTCGGTCGCGAGCGAGAGCGCACCGAACACGCCCTTCGCCATGAGGTCGAGCACGACCGCGCGCTCCGCATCCGTCACCCCCGGATCGGCGGCCGGCGGGTGCAGCACGATCGCGGTGGCCGAGCCCTCGGGCGCGACGGTGATCCAGCGCATGTCGCGGTAGCCGACGTCCTGTCGCACCTCGAAGCCGAGGATGTCGCGGTAGAAGCCCAGCGCCGCCTCGCCGTCGGTGTGCGGCAGGAACGCGTAGTGAATGCTGATGTCCATGGCGCCACGCTAGACGGCGGTCGCGCGCGGCGCTTCTCGATTCCTGACGGAGTGGGCGGATGCGTCGTGGCACCGGGGCGGGCAGCGATGCGTTGATGCCGAGCAGCGCCGGCGCACGCGATCGCCTTCGCCGACGCGCTGCTGGCTGCACCGCAGGTCACCGTGGTGCGCGCCGGTGCTCGGCACTGGTCGATCTTCAGCCAGATCGTCGGAGAGCATCGGCTGCGCGGCGACGACGTGCCCGACGCGTACTACGCCGCCATCGCCCTCGAGCAGGGAGCGACGGTCGTCACGGCCGATCGCGGGTTCGCCCGGTTCGGCGTGCGCACGCTCGACCCGACTGCGGTCTGACGCTCAGCGGGTCGGGTCACCCGTGAGCAGCCCGATGCGGGCCCGGCGTCACTGCGAGAGCTCTCTGGCCAATCGGTCGAGCACGGCCTCGAGGGAGGCCTCGAACTCCTGATCGCTGCGATCCTCGCTCAGCAGCGGCTGCAGCCGCCGCACCGCGGGCGCGTCTGCGAGCGACTCCGCCGCGTCGCCGGCTGGAGCGCCGTCGCCTTCGTCGTCGAGCGGCTCCGCCGGGCTGATCTCGGCGCCGCGCACTGCGGCCTCGAGCAGCAGCTGGCCCAGCAGGTAGCTGCTGAACGAGCGATAGGCGCGCACCGCCTGCTCTTCGGTGAACCCGAAGTCGAGGAGCGTCTGCAGGAAGGTGTCGACGAGCTCGATGCTGCGCAGGGGCGGGCGCAGCCATGGCGCTGCCGGCGGACGGGTCGCGACGAGCGGGAAGGCCCTCGGGTGCTCGACGGCGAGGCGACGCACCTCGTGCGCGAGGGCTTGCAGGAATCCCTGCCAGTGCTCGGTGAGCTCCTCGTCGAGGCGTGACCGCATGTCGCCGAGGAGCCGATCGACCACGGCCTCGAGCAGGTCGTCCTTGCCCTCGACGTAGCGGTAGAGCGACATCGCCTCGACGCCGAGCTCCTGCGCCAGCGACCGCATCGACAGTGCCTGCGCGCCGGAATCGTCGATGTGCGCCAGCGCGGCGTCGACGATCAGCTGCCGGCTCAGCCGGCGCGTCGGGGTGTGCTCGGTGCGCTCCCCGTGCTCCGCCATGCTCCGGCCTCCCCGCCAAGCGCAGCGGCTGCGCATCCCGCGCAGAGTGAGACCGCTCGCGTCAGCCCTGTGACTTCGCAGGGTACTCGTGCTTACATTGTAAGCCGAGGCTTACGCCGTAAGTCAGAGAGCGCACGCCGCCGTCCACGCGACGCGCTGCCGACCGACCACACGCACAGGAGACCGGATGCTGACCGACATCGACCAAGCCGCCGCACCGCTCACCGCAGCGCTCTCGACGCGAGCCGACCGCGCGCGCCTGCGGGGAGGGCGGCGGCAGCCGCCGGTCACGCGCGAGTTCGAGCTGAGCATCCTGCGCGAGGGCAACCGCAGCGTGCTGCACGCCGGCGCCGTCTCGCCGCTCGTCTCGACCTCGTTCCTCGAGGCGCT
>DASSWM010000056.1:0-2962 GCA_035704865.1 Agrococcus sp. | reverse complement strand
CAGCCGGCGACGACCCGCACGATCGCATCGGTCGCCCGCTCGATCACCGGGTCGGCCCACTCCTCGATGCGGACGTCGAAGGGGGCGTGGAGGATCGTCGCTCGCATGCCTCCAGCCTGGCACGGCCTGCCTGCGTCAGGGCAGCTGGTCGACCAGCTCGCTCGCGACGCCCGTGTACGCGCCCGGCGTGAGGCGCCGCAGGCGCTCCTTGGCCGCATCCGAGATGTCGAGCCCGTCGACGAAGGCGACCAGCTCCGCCTGGCCGACGCGCTGCCCGCGCGTGAGCTCCTTCAGCTGCGCGTAGGGGTCGGCGATCGACGAGCTGCCGGCGAGCACCTCGGCGCGGATCACCGTCTGGATCGCCTCGGCCAGCACCTCCCAGTTGCTCTCCAGCGCCGCGTCGAGCGCCGCATCCGACACCGCGATCTCGCCCAGGCCGCGCGTCAGGTTGTCGAGCGCGAGCAGCGAGTGGCCGAGCGCGACGCCGATGTTGCGCTGCGTCGACGAGTCGGTGAGGTCGCGCTGCAGGCGGCTCGTCACGAGCGTCGCCGAGAGCGACTCGAGCAGCGCCGACGCGATCTCGAGGTTGGCCTCGGCGTTCTCGAAGCGGATCGGGTTGATCTTGTGCGGCATGGTCGACGAGCCCGTCGCGCCGGCGACCGGGATCTGCGTGAACGTGCCGAGCATGATGTACGTCCACACGTCGGTCGCGAGGTTGTGCAGGATGCGGCCGGCGTGCGAGATGGCGCCGAAGAGCTCGGCCTGCCAGTCGTGCGACTCGATCTGCGTCGTGAGCGGGTTCCAGGTGAGCCCGAGCGATTCCACGAAGGCGGATGCGGTGGCCGGCCAGTCCGCGCCGGGCTCGGCCACGACGTGGGCCGAGAAGGTGCCGGTGGCGCCCGAGAACTTGCCCAGCACCTCGACCGCCTCGATGCGCTTCGCCTGCCGCTCGAGCCGCCAGGCGACGACCGCGAGCTCCTTGCCGAGCGTCGTCGGGGTGGCGGGCTGGCCGTGCGTGAGCGAGAGCATCGGCCGGTCGCGCTGCTCGACCGCGAGCTCGCGCAGCCGGTCGATGACGCCGCGGAAGGCGGGCATCCACACGTCGGCCACGGCCGCCTGGATCGTGAGCGCGTAGGAGAGGTTGTTGATGTCCTCGCTCGTGCAGGCGATGTGCACGGCCTCCGACAGGCGGCCGAGGCCCTGCTGCTCGAGCCGGTCGCGCACGAGGTACTCGACGGCCTTCACGTCGTGGCGCGTCACGGCCTCCTTCTCGGCGAGCCAGTCGATCTCCTCCTGGCCGAACCCGCGCGCCCACTGCCGCAGCGCATCCGCATCACCGGCGTCGACCGGCTCCGCGCCGAAGAGACGGTGCTCGGCGACCCACAGCAGCCACTCGACCTCCACGTGCACGCGGGCGCGGTTGAGACCGGCCTCCGAGAGGTGCTCGGCAAGCGCCGACGTCTGCCGCTGGTAGCGGCCGTCGAGCGGCGAGAGGGGCTGGATGGGCAGGGGCATGGGGCTCCTTCAGGGGCGCATGGCGGGCTGGATCTGGCGGAACAGCCTGCCGACGGCGGTCTCGATCTGGTGCAGGACGGTGCCGAAGAACGCGTCCTCCGAGTAGTAGGGGTCTGGCACGTCGGGCGTGACGGCATCGGGGTCGAACGAGAGCAGCAGCCGCACCTTCGAGAGCTGCTCGTCGGTGCGGGCGAGCGAGCGCAGCGCCCGCTCCTGGCCGCGGTCGAAGGCGATCACGAGGTCGAAGGCGTCGAGCCATCGGGCCTCGAACTGCTTCGCGCGGTGGGCGACGGCGTCGTAGCCGGCGTCGGTGAGCGCCGCGAGCGTGCGCGGGTCGGCGGTCTCGCCCACGTGGTACTCGCTGATGCCGGCGCTCGCGACGAGCAGCCGGTCGGCGACGCCGCGCTTCTTGGCGAGGTGCTCGAAGACGGTCGCGGCCATGGGGGAGCGGCAGATGTTGCCCGTGCACACGAAGCAGACGCGGAAGCGCGTGCTGTCGGCGAACTCCCGCTCGATGGTCACGGCTCCATTCTGGCGCAGAGCGGGCTCCGCTGGTCGAGCCGGCAGCCTGCGCCGGTCGGGCAGGCCCGCCGACGCTGGTCGAGCACGCCGCCTCCGCCGGTCGAGCAGGCTCGCAGAGCCGCATCGGGCCCGCTCTCCACAGCCCGCCCGTCGCCGTGAGCGGTGACGCCCCCGCCGGTGCCATCGTCCCCGCAGGAGGTGGGCGATGACGATGACGGATGCGGCTGCCGCGGCCGCGCTGGCCGCCGCGGCCAGGGCGCGGGCCGTGGCCGAGGCGCGCGAGGCGATCGCGGCGGCGCAGCGCGCGGCGAGGGCGTTCGAGGACGCGGCCGAGCTCGTGGTGCTGCGCGGGCAGGATGCGTGGCTGGGTCCCGCGCGCGAGGCGTTCGACGCGCGCTGCGAGGCGCTGCGGGTGCAGCTGGCGCTGCAGACGCACGAGCTGCGCATGCTCGCGGGCACGATCGAGGGCGCGCTGTGAGCGGCTTCGCCGGTGGCGGGGGAGCGTTCGGCGTGAAGCCGACCGCGTGGGATCCCACGGTGACGGGCATCGCGTGCGCGCGGCTGCGCGACGCGGGCGGCCGGGCGCGCGATGGCGAGCATGCGCTGCGGCTGGCGCCCGACCTGCGCGTCGCGCCGGCGCCCGGCGTCGATGCGGCGCTGCTGCGCATGTGCGCCGACGAGCTCGCGGTGCGGCAGTCCGCCGCGCGCGGGCTGGTCGACGAGCTCGAGCGCCTGCACGACGACACCATGCTCGCCGGTCGCGCCTACGAGTGGGCGTCGGATGCGGTGCGTCACCTCATCGAGGAGGTCGCGGGCTCGGTCGCCTACGCGCTCGGCACCGCGGTGCGCGGCGCGATCTTCGCCGCCGCGCCCTGGGCCGTGGCGATCGGGCTCGTCGCGGTGCCGCTCGCGGCGAGGCTGCTCC
>DASSWM010000055.1:0-6025 GCA_035704865.1 Agrococcus sp. | reverse complement strand
CCGAGTCGGTCGTGCTCGACGACGATGCGCTGCGCGCGTACGTCGACGGCTTCGAGTGGCCCGGCGACGACGAGCGGCATCGCACGATCGAGACGGCCTGAGCGGCGGCGGCGCGCGACTTCGGCGCGCGGTTCGGCGCGTTGCCGCCGGCCTGCCGCGTTGCCGCCGGCCTGCCGCGCCGCCGCCTCGGCGTGCCGCCGTGCCCCGGTGTCGCCGTGCCAGGATGAGCGCATGGACCCCCTGGTCGCCATGTGGCTCGGCTCGACCGCGCTGACGCTCGCCTCGCTCGCGATCGGCATCGTCGTGCACCGCATCGGGCTCGGCCGCATCGCGCCCGCGCCGGCAATCGGACTGCCCGGCAGGCGGCTGCGGGCGGATGCGCCGACCTATCGCGCCACCCACCGCGCGGCCACGCCGCTCACGTGGCTCGCCGCTTCGGTCGCCGCCGTCGCGGCCGTCGGCGCGCTCATCGCGGGCAGCCAGGCCGGCATCGAGGAGTGGGCCGTGCTCGCCGTGCTCTCGGCGGTCGTGCTCGTCGTCGGGCTCACCCTCGCGACCTGGCGCGCGCACACGGCGCTCGGCGACGACGCGCTGCGCGGGCACGTCGCGGGCGACGGCGATCCGCTCGACGAGCCGTAGCGTCGGCAGGCTCGCCGGCGGTCAGCGCTGCAGCGTCCAGGGGAAGGCGCGCGCCTTCTCGCTCAGGGCTCCGCCGAGCACGCGGGCGCGATCGGGCTCGTCGAGCGACCCCGTGATCTCCTGACCCAGGCGCACGAGGTCGGCGAACGCATCCGGGCTCGCCCATGACGGCCGCAGGGCGAAGGCGAGATCCTCGGTCGAGGTGTTGCCGGATGCGCCGGGGGCGAAGGGGCAGCCGCCCAGCCCGCCGAGCGCGCCGTCGACCACGCCGGCGCCGGCGTCGACCGCGGCGAGGGCGTTGGCGACGCCGGCGCCCCACGTGTCGTGGCCGTGGAAGACGAGCCCCGCCTCGGGCCGTCGCGCCGCCGCGAGGGCGACGCGCTCGCGCACGCTCGCGGGGTGCGTCTGCCCGAGCGTGTCGCAGATGACGACGTCGCTCGCGCCGCGGGTGCGCTCGTCGTCGAGGATGCGCTCGAGGCGCTCGATCGGCACCTCGCCCTCGAAGGGGCACGTGAACGACGTCGCGATGCACAGCTACAGCTCGCCGTCGACCGAACGGGCGGCGGCGAGCGCGTCGGGCATCGCCGCGATCGACGTCTCGGTGTCGCGACCGATGTTCGCCTGGTTGTGGCTGTCGGTCGCCGAGAAGCAGTACTGGAAGCGCGTGACACCGGCCGCGGCGGCGCGCTCGACGTGCCGCGGCGTCGCGACCCACACCCAGCAGCGCTCGAGCTCGGCGGGCGTGAGGGCGGCCACGACATCGAGCGTGTCGGCGACCGCGGGCACGAGGTCCGGCCGGGCCATCGACCCGATCTCGATGTGCTCGACGCCAAGCGCCAGCAGCTCGCGCACGAGCTGCACCTTGCGCTCGGTCGACAGCGGCTTGCCGGTGAGCTGCAGGCCGTCCCGCAGCGTCACGTCGCGGATCTGCACGGTCATGCGACCACTCCCTCTCGCTCGAGCGCGGCGATGCGCGACTCGTCCCAGCCGAGCCACTCGGCCAGCACGCCGCGCGTGTCGGCGCCGAGATCCGGGCCCGGGTGCGAGATCGGCAGGCTGCGGCCGCCGACGACGGGCACGATGCCGGGCATGGCCACGGATGCGCGCACGGCCGCGCCGTCGTCGATGTCGAAGCGCTGGATCATGTCGCGGGCGGCGTACTGCTCGTCGGCGATGACGTCCTCGGCGGTGTAGATCGGGCCGGCAGGCACACCCGCGATGTCGAGCGCAGCCAGCGCCTCGGCGCTCGACCGCTGCCGCGTCCACTCGCCGATGGCGGCGTCGAGCTCGTCGCGGCGCAGCCAGCGCAGCTCGTTCGACGTGAGGTCGGGATCGGCGCCGAGGTCGGGCCGTCCGATCGCCTCCATGTAGCGCTTGAAGATGCCGTCGCCGTTGCCCGCGACGACGATGCTCTTGCCGTCGCCGCAGAGGTAGGCGTTCGAGGGGGCGATGCCCTCCATGCGACCGCCGGTGCGCTCGCGGCGGTGACCGTACGCGGAGTACTCGGGCACGAGCGACTCGGTCACCGACAGCATCGCCTCGTTGAGCGCCACGTCGATGGCCCGCTGGTCGAGCGGGATGCGCGGCTCGTCACCCGAGCGCTCGCGGGCGCGCTCGCGCTCGAACAGCCGCATGACGGCGCCGAACGCCGCGTAGAGGCCCGCGATCGAATCGCCGATCGAGAAGCCGGTGCGGCTCGGCGGCCGGCCGGGCTCGCCGACCATCTCGCGGAAGCCGCCGTACGCCTCGGCCACGGCCGCGAAGCCGGGCCGCGCCGACATGGGCCCCGTCTGGCCGAAGGCCGAGATGCGCACGAGCACGAGGTCGGGATTCGCGGCCTCGAGCTCTGCCGGGCCGATGCCCCACTTCTCGAGCGTCCCGGGCCGGAAGTTCTCGAGCACGACGTCCGCCTCCGCGGCGAGCGCGAGCACCGCGGCCCTGCCCTCGTCGCTGCGCAGGTCGAGCACGATCGAGCGCTTGCCGCGGTTGAGGGTGCGGTAGAGCATCGACGTGTCGCCCTCGGTGAGGCGCCATCGCCGCAGCTCGTCGCCCGTGCCCGGCCGCTCGACCTTCACGACCTCCGCGCCGAAGTCGGCCAGCAGCCGGCCGGCGGTCGGGGCCGCGATGTAGTTGCCGAGCTCGACGACGCGCACGCCTTCGAGGGGCTTGCGGGCGCTCACAGGAACACCGACAGGACGAGCACCACGCCGAGCGCCACGATCGAGGCGACCGAGACGCCGACCGTGACGGTCTTGAGCGCTCCGCGCACCGACTGGCCGAGGAACATCTGCAGCAGCCAGAACGTGTTCGACGTCACGTGGATGCAGAACAGCGCACCTGCGCCTGCGGCGAGGCCGATGAGGATCGGGTCGAGGCCCAGCGTGGCAGCGACGGGGGCGAGGATGCCCGCGGCGGTCATGGCCGAGAGCGTCACCGAGCCCACCGCGATGTGCAGCACGGCGGCGATGATCCAGACGAGCACGATGGGTGCGAACGCGGATGCGCCGAAGTAGCTCGTGAGGAGGTCGCCGAGCTCGCCGGCCGCGATGATCGCGGCGAGCGCGCCGCCGACACCCGTGAGCGCGAAGATCTGCCCGGCATCCTTGAAGCCGTGCACGAGTGCGCGCTCGAGGTCCTTGCCGCCGATCGCCCATCGGCCGACCAGGGCCGTGCCGATGACGCCCAGCAGCAGGGCGATGTTGGGGGATCCGAGGAACTGCATCGCGGGGATCTCGAGCCCGACCACGTCGAGCACGGCGCCCGCGGCGATGAGCGCCAGGGCGACCAGCAGCGGCGCGAAGAGCACGATGAGCGGCAGCTGGCCCGAGCGGTCGGGCCTCGGCTCGGTCGAGGTCGTGACCACGGGCTCGGCCTGCAGCACGGTGCCGTCCTGCCGCGCGCGGCCGCCGCCGGGCTGCACCGGCACGGCGGAGGTGGCGCCGGCGACCGATCGCGGCGCGTCCGTGGCATTGGAGTCGTCGATGACCTCCTGCTCGTCGAGCTCGGGATTCCAGAACCCGGCTCGCAGCGCGATCGTCATGAGCAGGATGGAGATGATGACGGTCGGCACCACCACGATGAGGCCGAACAGCATCATCTGGCCGAGCGGGACGCCCAGGCTCGCGGCGATCATGACCGCGCCGATGCCGGGGACCATGAGCGCGATGCCCGTCTCCAGGCTGATCGCGAACATCGTGGCCATGATGCCGGTGCCTGCCTTGCCCAGCCGTGGCGCGATGCGGCGCGCGAGCGGTGCGGCGATCACGATCATCACGTCGATGAAGATGGTCTGCAGGTAGGTCGCGAAGGAGAGGCCGATGGCATACGGCACGCCCTTGGGTCCGAACGCCTTCAGCAGCGCGTGCACGAGCCGCTCGACGGCACCCATCCGGTTGAGCAGCGAGCCGATGAGGACGCCCCACGCGATGAGGAGGCCAGCTTCGGCCATGGTGTCGCCGAAACCGGTCGCCATGGTCTCGACGGTGCCCAGCGCGCCGAGGCCGCTGCCGAGGCCGATGGCCGCGGCGCCGAGCGCGAGCGCGATCACGGGGTTGACGTGCAGCTTCACGATGAGCAGGACGACGGCGACGATCGCCACGCCAACCACCACGAGGATGGACCAATCTGCCATGAGGGGTTCCTCTCCGTTGAGGCCGTGCGCACTCGCGACACGGATTCCCACATCGTAGAGCAATGTCCACGATGCGGAAAGACGTCGGCGTGTCACGGGCCTAGGATCGGAGCGTGTCCGACGCACCGCTGCTCGTCCTCGCCAAGATCACGGCCATCCTCGACGCCTTCACGCTCGAGCGGCCGAGCATGACCGCTGCCGAGATCCGCCGCGCGACCGGCATCCCGACGTCCACGGCGCATCGGCTGCTGGCCAACCTCGTCGAGCACGGGTTCCTCGACAGGGCGGGCGACGACTACTCGATCGGCGCCCGGATGGCGTTCTGGGCCGGTCCCGCCGTGCGCGCCCGCGCGCTCGGCGACCTGCTGCCCCCGCAGCTCGTCGCGCTGCGCGACGCCACCGAGGAGACCGCGTGCTTCTTCATCGCCGAGCGCGGTGCCCGCGTGTGCGTCGGCGTCGCCGAGACGCTGCACGGGCTGAAGCGGGAGATGTACGTCGGCAGGATCCAGCCGCTGCACGTCGGCAGCGCCGGCCGAGTGATCCTCGCGTGGAGCGACGACCTGCTCGACGAGGTGCTCTCGTCCCCGCTGCCTGCGCTCACCGACTCGACGATCACCGATCCTGACCTGCTGCGCGCCGTCGTCGAGCGCACGCGGACGGACGGCTACGCGATCACGACGGGGGAGCGGATCGGCGCCTCCAGCGGCATCTCGGCCCCGGTGTTCGACGCGCACGGCGCACTCGCGGGCGCGCTGACGGTCATGGGCCCGACGCTGCGCCTGACGGAGGAGCGCTGCGTCGAGCTCATCGACGACGTCGTTGCCGCGGCCGATCGCCTGACGGCATCGATCGGTGGCCGGCGGCCGTAGGCGGCCGCGGCACCGACCACCCGTGTGAGACGGGCGCGGTACCCGGGGTCGGCCGCGGGCTCGCCCTGCCAGTCGGAGCCCGATTTGCTATCCTGGAGCCTGGATCTGACGGAGGATCCGCGGACGAGGGAGCCGTACCCGCAGCGCGACAAGACGGCCAGTAGGGACTCGTCATGACCTGGGTGATCCTGATCGCCTCCGGCCTGCTCGAAGCGGTCTGGGCCGCTGCCATGCAGGCGTCCAAGGGCTTCAAGAAGTGGAAGCCGACCGTGCTCTTCGCGGGTGCGATGATCCTGTCGATGGGCGGGCTCGCATGGGCGATGCTCGAGATCCCGACCGGCACCGCCTACGCGGTCTGGGTCGGCGTCGGCGCCGTCGCGACCGTGCTGCTGCAGCTCGCGCGCGGCAAGGAGCGGCTCACGCTCGTGCGCTCGCTGCTGCTCGTGCTGCTCGTCGGCTGCCTCGTCGGCCTGAAGCTGGTGAGCTGACATGAGCGCGCGCACCGCATGGATCGTGCTGCTCGCGAGCGCCGTGCTCGAAGCAGTCTGGGCGACCGCGCTCGGGCAGTCGGAGGGCTTCACGAAGCTCGCGCCATCGATCGTCTTCGTCGTCGCCGGCATCGTGAGCTTCATCGGCCTCGAGCGCGCCGTGAGCGTCATCCCGCTCGCGACGGGCTACGCCGTCTGGACCGGCGTCGGCGGCGCGCTCACCGTGGTCTGGGCGCTCGCGACCGGCGTGCAGCCGTGGAACCCGCTCATGCTGCTGTTCCTCGCCGGCATCCTCGTCGCGGTCGCGGGCCTCGCGCTCACGGAGCGCGCGGAGCACCCGGCATCGAACCCCGAGCCCACCGCATCCGCCCCGGGCGACCCCTCGAGCGGTCACTCCC
>DASSWM010000054.1:0-3431 GCA_035704865.1 Agrococcus sp. | reverse complement strand
CGGCCCGAGTACCGCGACGACGTCGCCGAGGTGGCCGAGAAGCGCGAGATCGACGCCGACATCGGCGACGATCTCGAGGATCTGTGCGCCGCCGCCGAGCTCGTCATCTCGACCCAGTTCGGTTCCACGTCGATGCTGCAGCGCAAGCTGCGCGTCGGCTTCGCGAAGGCCGGCCGCCTCATGGACCTCATGGAGTCGCGCGAGATCGTCGGCCCGTCCGAGGGCTCGAAGGCCCGCGACGTGCTCGTGCCGCCGGACGGCCTCGCCGCCGTGCTCGCCTCGCTGCGCGGCGAGGGGCCGGCGCAGGCGGCGTCCGCGCCGTCGGCGCCCGCCGCGTCGGCACCCGCCGCGTCGGCGCCCGCTGCGCAGGCGCCGGCCGCGCCCGCGTCGGCACCGGCACCGGCGGCCGCGCACGACCGGGCACCCGCGGGGCCCGACGCATCCGACCCCTCCGACGCCTACGACGACGACGGCGGCGGCGGCGCGTGGGTCGACTCGGACGACCGCTACGCGGATCCGTTCGACGAGGCGAACCGGGCGGGGCTCGAGGTCGTCGAGGCGGAGGACGACGACGAGGACGCCTGGTCGCTCACCGGCCGCGACTGAGCGGCTCAGGCGGCGCGCGATAGCCTCCTGGCATGGGGATCCTGAGCCCGTGGCGCGGCCGCATCTGGAGCCGCGGCGACACGCCGGCGAGCGTCGCCAGCGTGCCGAACCTCATCTCGGTGGTGCGCATCCTGCTGACGCCGGTCTTCATCGTCGTCGCGCTCACGAACCCCGAGCCGGGGCTCGCGCGCACCCTCGGCGCCCTGCTGTTCGCGGTGCTCATCGCGACCGACTTCATCGACGGGCAGATCGCCCGCAGCCGCGACCTCGTGACCGACTTCGGCAAGCTCATCGACCCGATCGCCGACAAGGCGATCACCGGCAGCGCGTTCGTCGTGCTGTCGATCCTGGGCGAGCTGCCGTGGTGGATCACGGTCGTCGTGCTGCTGCGCGAGTGGGGCATCACCGCCTATCGGCTGCTGGTCTCGAGCCGCACCGTGATCGCCGCCGACTGGGCGGGCAAGGCGAAGACGATGGCGCAGGCGATCGCGCTGCCGCTCGCGCTCGTGCCGCTGCAGGCGTGGCTGGGCGAGCCGGGCGTGTGGATCTGCGTCGCGACGATGTCGATCGCCGTGGCGCTCACCGTCTACTCGGGGGTCGAGTTCGTCGTCCACGCGATGAGGGGGAAGTGATGGAGGAGCACGAGCAGCGCACGACCGAGCTCGCGGCGCGCATCGTCGCGCGCGCGGCCGCTCGCGGCGTGACCATCGCGGTCGCCGAGTCGCTCACGGGCGGGCTCGTCGCCGAGTCGCTCGTGCGCACGCCCGGCGCCTCGGGCGTGCTGCGCCTGGGCGTCGTCGCCTACGCGACCGAGATGAAGCACGAGGTGCTGCGGGTGCCGGCGGCGCTGCTGGCGGCGCGCGGGCCGGTCGACCCCGACGTCGCGATCGCGATGGCCCGGGGCGTGCGGCAGCTCGCCGCGCTCGACCGCTCGACCTGCACGATCGGCGTCGCGACGACCGGCGTCGCCGGACCGACCGCGCAGGACGGGCACCCGCCGGGCGAGTTCCACATCGGCATCGAGATCGACACGAAGCACGGCCGCGTCGCCGAGTCGACCTCGCACTTCGAGGCCGGCGATCGCGAGACCGTGCGCCGAGCGGCTCTCGCCGCCGCGCTCCGGGCGCTCGACGCGGCGCTCGAGCGCACCGACCTCCGGATGCACAGCGAATCCACACCGTGACCAGGGCACCCTGCGGAATGCGAGATGTGACATGGGTGTTATCAACTTCGTGAGCATCTCGACGACAGGCAGGCAGCCTGGTACTAGGCTGATGCATCCGACCACGGTGAAGGGGGAGACCATGGTGCTGGTTCGACAGGAGATCGGCGACGTGCTGCGTGACACGCGGCTGCGACAGGGCAGGACCCTGCGTCAGGTCGCCTCGCGCGCCTCGGTCGCGCTCGGCTATCTCAGCGAGGTGGAGCGCGGGCAGAAGGAGGCCTCCAGCGAGATCCTCGCGTCCGTGGCGGACGCGCTCGAGGTGCCGCTGTCGAGCGTCCTGCGAGAGGTGGGGGACCGTCTCGCAGTGCTCGAGGGCCTGAGCTTCGGCGAGTTCGACTCGCTGACGTCGCCCGTGCCCGACACGCTGCCCGCCGACATGGTGGCGGAGTTCGACTCGGCCGTCCACTAGGAGGGCTGCGGATGCGGGGGAGCGAGCTGCAGCTCGCGGTCCAGGAGGAGTTCGGCGCGCTCGGCGCGGTGCTCATGACCGACCTGACGCTCTCGAGCCTGGGCGGGCGCACCGGCGCCGAGGCGCTCGCCGCCGGGGTGCCGGCTCGCCGCGTGTGGCAGGCGCTCTGCGACGCGAAGGACGTGCCGGCCGACCGCCGCCACGGCAGGGGCCTGCGCGAGCCGCAGCGCTGATCCGTCCCGGCGACACGCCGCCCCGCTGTTCGAAGATGCGTTCGATCGCGGCGTAGGCTGGCACCGCACGATCGGCCCGCCATCCACAGGCGGGCGCGAGGGCCGCACGCATGTCAGCGGCCCGACGTACCGTGAGCGCACAAGACAGCCACGCACGGCGAACGGAAGGCCAGGCAATGCCCACACCCGCAGACCGCGAGAAGTCGCTCGAGGCGGCGCTCGCACAGATCGACCGCCAGTTCGGCAAGGGATCGGTGATGCGCCTCGGCAGCGAGGATCGCGCGCCCGTCGAGGTCATCCCCACCGGCTCCATCGCGCTCGACGTCGCACTCGGCGTCGGCGGTCTGCCGCGCGGGCGCATCGTCGAGATCTACGGCCCGGAGTCCTCCGGCAAGACGACGCTCACGCTCCACGCGATCGCGAACGCGCAGCGCAGCGGCGGCATCGCCGCCTTCATCGACGCCGAGCACGCGCTCGACCCCGAGTACGCGAAGAAGCTCGGCGTCGACATCGACGCGCTGCTCGTCTCGCAGCCCGACACCGGCGAGCAGGCGCTCGAGATCGCCGACATGCTCGTGCGCTCCGGCTCGATCGACCTCGTCGTGATCGACTCGGTCGCCGCGCTCGTGCCGCGCGCCGAGATCGAGGGCGAGATGGGCGACAGCCACGTCGGCCTGCAGGCACGCCTGATGTCGCAGGCCCTGCGCAAGCTCACCGGCGGGCTCAACCAGACGCAGACGACGATGATCTTCATCAACCAGCTGCGCGAGAAGATCGGCGTGTTCTTCGGCAGCCCCGAGACCACGGCCGGCGGCAAGGCGCTGAAGTTCTACGCCTCGGTACGGCTCGACATCCGCCGCATCGAGACCCTGAAAGACGGCACCGAGGCGGTCGGCAACCGCACGCGCGTGAAGGTCATGAAGAACAAGATGGCGCCGCCGTTCAAGCAGGCCGAGTT
>DASSWM010000053.1:0-2205 GCA_035704865.1 Agrococcus sp. | reverse complement strand
GTCCGGCGGCAGGTCGCGGTCGACGGGCGGGTTCACGAGCGCCTGCGCGTAGTGCGTCACGTCGCGCTGGTCGCGCGCGAGCATGTCGCGCACGTTCTGCTCGAAGCGCCCGAAGAAGGGCGCGTGCGCGGCCATCGAGGTGACGACGCACGCCATGAACTCCGGCGTGCGGCCCACCCAGCCGTGCGTGCGCCGCTGCCAGGCGCGGATCGCCTCGCGCTGGGCGCGCAGGTCGTCGCGCGTCTGCGGCAGCGCCCAGAACGCGTGCGTGCGGCCCGCGCCGTCCGCCGTCGGCGCGAGCAGCGCATCCGCCCCGTCCTCGTGGAGCGTGTCGTAGAGCGCCGCGATGGTCTGCGCGGCGCCGGCGAACTCGGGGTGCTCGGCGACGCGCTCGACCGGCACGCCGTCGTGGATGACGACGCGGCCGTCGTCGAGGCTCGCGAGGTAGTCGCTGCCGGTCTGCGGTCTCCCGCGGGCTGCGCCCGTCTGCGGCCGGGTCATGGCGCTCCTCGTCGTCGCGGGGCCCGGTGCGGATCGGGCCCGGTGGATCAGGCCTGGTCGTCCTCGCGCTGCTGGTGCTTGCGCCAGCGGATGCCCGCGGCGATGAAGCCGTCGAGGTCGCCGTTGAACACCGCGTCGGGGTTGTTCACCTCGTGCAGCGTGCGCAGATCCTTCACCATCTGGTACGGCGCGAGCACGTAGGAGCGCATCTGGTCGCCCCAGCTGGCCGAGATGTTGCCCGCGAGATCCTTCTTGCGCGCAGCCTCCTCCTCGCGCTTGAGCAGCATCAGGCGACTCTGCAGCACGCGCATGGCGGCCGCGCGGTTCTGGATCTGGCTCTTCTCGTTCTGCATCGAGACGACGACGCCGGTCGGGATGTGCGTGATGCGCACCGCGGAGTCGGTCGTGTTGACGCTCTGGCCGCCCGGGCCCGAGGAGCGGAAGACGTCGACGCGGATGTCGTTCTCCGGCACCTCGATCTCGTCCACCTGCTCGAACAGCGGCACGACCTCGACCGCGGCGAACGAGGTCTGCCGCTTGCCCGCGGCGCCGAAGGGGCTCATGCGCACGAGCCGGTGCGTGCCGGCCTCGACCGAGAGGTTGCCGAACGCGTAGGGCGCGTCGATCTCGAACGAGGTCGACTTGATGCCGGCCTCCTCCGCGTAGCTCGTCTCATGCACGGTCACGGGCATGCCGTGCTGCTCGGCGTACCGCAGGTACATGCGCTGCAGCATCTCGGCGAAGTCGGATGCGTCGACGCCGCCCGCGCCGGCGCGGATCGTCACGACGGCGGGCAGCTGGTCGAACTCGCCGTCGAGCAGCGTGCGCACCTCGAGCTCGGAGACGAGCTTCTGGAGGCTCGCGAGCTCCTTCTTGGCCTCGGCCTGCACCGCCTCGTCGCCCTCCTCGTTCGCCATCTGCACGAGCACCTCGAGGTCGTCGATGCGCGACTCGGTCTCGGTGATGCGCTTGAGGTCGGCCTGTGCGTGGCTGAGCTCACTCGTCACCTTCTGCGCTGCCTCCGGGTCGTCCCAGAGGTCGGGCGCGCCGGCCGCCTCCGACAGCCGCTCGATGTCGGCGGCGAGCCGGTCGGCATCCAGCACCGATTTGATGTCGAAGAACGTGGAGCGGAGGTCGGCGATGGCGCCGGCGATGTCGAGATCGGCCATGATGCTCCAGCCTACCGACGCCGCGGCCACCGCACTCGCCGTGCTCGTGCGGGATCCGGTCGTAGGCTCGGGATGTGAGCGGCGTCGATCAGTCTGCACGGTTCCCGTGGCGGCGGGTCGCGGGCGCCGTGTACGTGCCGACCGCCGCGTTCGCGATCGGCGAGGGCGCCGTCATCCCCTACATCCCGCTGATCGCGGGCGACCTCGGCGCCTCGCTCGCCGTCGCGGCGGTCGTGGCGGCGATGCTCACGGTCGGCCAGCTCGTGGGCGACGTGCCGGGCGGCGGCGTGGTCGCGCGCTTCGGCGAGCGGCCCACGATGATCGGCGCCGGCCTGCTCGTGCTCGTCGCGCTCGTGCTCGCCTTCTTCTCGACCGAGTGGTGGATGCTCGGTGCCGCGATCTTCGTGCTCGGGCTCGGGCACGCGGTGTTCGCGCTCGCCCGGCACGCGTTCATGACGACCTACGTGCCGCTGCGCTACCGCGCGCGGGCGCTCTCGACGCTCGGCGGCATCTTCCGCATGGGCATGTTCGTCGG
>DASSWM010000052.1:0-3044 GCA_035704865.1 Agrococcus sp. | reverse complement strand
CGGCTGGGGCTCCGCGTCGGGTGCCGCGGGCTGTGGGGCCGCGTCGGGCGCGGTCGGCAGCGGTGCCGCTTCCGCGCTGGGCGCTGTCGGCTGCAGCTCGGGCTGGGCGGCCGGCTCGGTCGTCTGCGCCTCCGCCTCGGTCTCCTGCGCGGGAAGGGCCGACTGCGCCGCCGACTGCATCAGCGCTCGCACCTGCGTCTCGACCCTGGCCGACACCGACGGGGTGTCGCCGACGATCACGACCTGCGCCGGGCGCAGCCTGCGGATCTCGTCGGCGACCACGGGCGTGAGCGTCGACTGCTGCGTCAGCAGCACCGGCCCGCCCTGGTGAGCCGCCGCGGGTCCGGCCGCGAGCCCGTCGGGGAAGTTCTCGCCGCTGGCCAGGTACACGACCGGGGCGCCCGAGCGGAATGCCTGGCGCGAGATCTCGACCGAGGTCGCATAGCGGTTGGCGCCCGCGAGCCGGTCGGCCGTCGGCAGCGCGTCGACGGGCGACTCGAGCGTCGGGTCGCCGAACCAGTCGGTCCAGATGCGCCAGGCGTTGCGGTTGCCGTACGCCGAGCAGGAGTCACCCTCGCCGTACAGGTTCGCGAGCGCCGCCGCGTTCGGCTGGTACGGCGTGTAGTTGTAGAGGCCGGCCGTGGCGACGTTCTGGATGTAGACCGCACTGCGACCGCAGGCGACGTTCGGGTGGTAGAGGACGTTGTTCCACTCGCCGGCCTGGTGGTTGTAGTTGTCCGGATGTGCGGCGTACTTGTTGTACTGCCGGGCGGCGAAGTACACCTGGTAGTAGAAGCCGCCGAACTCGGAGTTGCACGGCGAGCTGTCGGGGCACGCGAAGCCCGTGGCGCGCTCGTACCGGATGGGACGGGGATCCGTGAGCGTGACGAGCGACTGCTCCTTCTGCAGCAGCACGAGCAGGAACTTCTGCGAGATGTCGCAGGCGACGCCGACGCGGGCGATGATGCTCGCGGCCGACTCGTTCGTCGTCGCCGGCAGCGCGTCGCAGTAGGCGTCGGCAGCGATCGCCGAGGTGCTCTGGCGGTAGGCGTCCAGGCACGTGAAGCCCTCGTCGCAGCCTGGGTGCATGCGCTCGATGAACGCCTGCACCTCACCGGCGGTCATGGCGTCGCCGTCGTAGAACTGGCCGTCGGAGATCAGCAGGCCCGCGTTGAAGTCGGCGGCGTCCGCCGCCGATGCCTGACCCTGCAGGCCGGTCGTCGGGACCACGGTGAGCAGGGCGCCGATGAGCGCGGTGAGGACCACGGCGACGGCGAGGCGGGGGCGCGAGCGCATGCTGCAACCATTCGTTCGAGGCGAGGGTCCGACTCAGGATACTTGCCGAGCGCGGAATCGGCAGGGTGGATTCTTGCTGCTGGGCCTGGCGTCGCGGTAGCGCGCCGCCACTAGCGTTGTGCGGGTGACGCGCATCCTGCTGGTGGACGATCAGGCGCTCGTGCGGGCGGGATTCGAGACGATCCTCTCGAGCGAGCCGGGCTTCGAGGTGGTCGGGCAGGCGAAGGACGGTGCCGAGGGCGTGCGGCTCGCCACCGAGCTGCAGCCCGACGTGATCTGCATGGACGTGCAGATGCCCGTGCTGGACGGGCTCGAGGCGACGCGCGAGATCGTCGCCGGCCTCTCGCACGCGGCGGTGCTCATGCTCACGACCTTCGACCGCGAGGACTTCCTCTTCGACGCGCTCTCCGCGGGCGCCTCGGGCTTCCTGCTCAAGACCGCCGAGCCCGAGCAGCTCATCGACGCGGTGCACGCGCTCGCGCGCGGCGACGCGCTCCTCTCCCCCGAGGTGACGCGGCGCGTGATCGAGCGCTTCGCGACGCCCTCCGCCGGACGAGAAGCAGCCGAAGGCCGCGTCTCGAGCCCGGCGGACGGCGGGCCGTCGGACACGACGCGGCCCGACGCATCCGACCCCGACGCATCCCGCACCACCGTCGCACCCGACGCATCCGTCGACGGCACGCCGGCCGGCGCATCCATCGCCCACGACGCGCTCGCCTCGCTCACCGACCGCGAGCGCGAGACGCTGCTGCTGCTCGCGCGCGGGCGGTCGAACGCCGAGATCGCGCGCGAGTTCTTCGTCGCCGAGGCGACCGTGAAGACGCACGTGTCGAACGTGCTGCTGAAGCTCGGCATCCGCGACCGCATCCACGCGGTCATCTGGGCGTACGAGCACGGGGTGGTCGCGCCGCGCTCCTGATCGCATCGCCAACCCGGCTTCGGGTTGACATGACCATAACCATCGCCTTAGAGTCACCTTGACCCGAAGGAGGTGGCGCGATGGAGCAGCGGATCGAGCTGGCCGTGTCGACCGTCATCTTCGCGCTGCGCCCGCACCCGCAGACCGGGCGATCGACGCTGTGGCTGCCGCTCGTGCGGCGGATCCGCGAGCCCTACCTCGGGCAGTGGGCGCTGCCGGGCGGGCCGCTGCAGCCGGCCGAGGAGCTCGACGCCTCCGCGCGGCGCACGCTCGCGAGCACCACGGGGCTCGAGCCGGCGTACCTCGAGCAGCTCTACAGCTTCGGCGGCATCGACCGCTCCCCCGACCGGGTCGTCTCGATCGTCTACTGGGCGCTCGTGCGCGCCGACGAGGATGCGAGCGCCATCGACGGCGACAACGTCGAGTGGTTCGTCGCCGACGAGGTGCCGCCGCTCGCGTTCGACCACAGCGCGATCGTCGAGTACGCGCTGCGCCGCCTGCGGGCGAAGATCACGTACTCCGACATCGCGCACGCCTTCACGGGCACCGAGTTCACCCTCGCGCAGCTGCGCGAGGTGCACGAGGCGGTGCGGCAGGTGAGCCTCGACCCCGCGAACTTCCGCCGCCAGGCGCTCGCCAACCCGCGCATCGTCGCCACCGGCCGCCACCTGAGCGGCACGAGCCACCGGCCGCCGGCCGTCTACCGACTGGAACGATCATGACCCTCTCCGTCAACGACCTCGTCGTCGCCGCCCCCGACAGCACGTGCGACGCCGACCTCGCCACGAGCCCGTGGGAGCTCGACGCCATGCCCGGCTACGGCCCCGGC
>DASSWM010000051.1:0-3982 GCA_035704865.1 Agrococcus sp. | reverse complement strand
GCGGGCCACAAGGGCGCGAGCGCCGGTCTGCGGACCGTCCGGCGTGCGCCGCGGCTGCGCGAGCGTCGGTCCGCGGCCCGCCCTGCATGCTCCGCGGCGAGGTCGAGCGTCAGACCGAGGACGTCGCGACGCTGCCCGCGTGGTGCTGGGGCAGCCGCTCCCCCGCGCGGATCGCGACGTCGAGCCGGTTCTCGGGGCTCGGCAGCGGGCACACGTAGTGGTCGCTGAAGCTGCACGGCGGCAGGAACGCGCGGTTCCAGTCGATCACCGTGCGGCCGGATGCGTCGGGCAGCGGCAGGCGCAGGAAGCGGAAGCGGTCGGTCTCCACGCCGTTCGTCGCATCGCCGAAGACGACCGCGAGCGCCGGTCGCCCGTCGGCGTCGAGGCCGCCCGTGGTCGTCAGGCGCAGGCGGCGCCCGTCGAGCTCGAACGAGAGCGTGCCGACGTCGCTGCGGCGCGTGCGGTGCCCGTCGACCTGCTCGACGTCGAGCACGGGCCCGCCGGCCGCCCACTGCGCCTCGACGACGGCTGCCGGGTCGGGCTCGTAGGCGCTGATGCCCGCGAGGCTCGTGCGGCGCTCGGCTGCCGGGTCGATGCGCCGCAGCGCCGGCACGCCCTCGCGCACGAAGACGCGCAGCAGCGCGTCGTGCTCACGCAGCGCGTCGTGCTCACGCAGCGCGTCGTGGTCGCGCAGCGCCTCGCCACCGCGCGGCTCGTGCGCGTCGGCCTGCTCGCGGCGCTCGATCAGCTCGTCGCCGTCGACCAGCAGCACCTCGTCGTCGACCGGGCTGCCGTCGCGCCGGGTCAGCCGCGAGCCCGCCAGACCGGTGCCGACCGCCGCCGCGCCGTCGGCGCGCCAGCTGCCGGGGACGCCCTCGAGCCGCTGCTCCGCGGCGCCCAGCCAGTGCGTGGCCGCGAGCGCCGCGATGCCGTGCGGCCCGGCGACGTCGCTCCAGCGGCGAGCGCGCCATGCGCGCCAGGCCTGTGCGAACGCATCCGTCGTCGTCGCGGTCTCCGTCATGCTGGGGCCTCCCTCGTACGGCTCGCGCCTCGCCCGGCCGCGGCTGCTGCGGCGATGGCGGCGCGGGCTCCAGGCTAGCCAGCCTCAATAGACTCGACGGGTGACGTTCACCCGCACGATCATCGAGCTCGCCGAGCGCGATCCGGGCCGACTGGCCATCGCGGGCGACGGGGAGCGCCTCACCTACCGCGACCTCTTCGACGAGAGCACGCGCATCCGCTCGGGCATCGAGGAGCTGCTGCGCGATCGGCCCGCGAGCGCGAGCGGCGACTCCGAGACGGGCGGCGTGCCGATCATCGCGGTGTCGTTCGGCCGCGCGATCGACGCCGGGCGCTTCGTCGCCGGCATCGCGTCGTTCCGCGCCATCGTCGCGGTGCTCGACCCGCTGTGGCCGCTCGGGCACCGGCTCGAGACCGTGCGCCGCGTGCAGCCGGCGCTCGTCATCACCGACGACGCCGAGCTCGAGCAGGCGCTCGGCGGCCTCGACGCGTGGGCCGGCGGCGCCGTCTCGCTCGCGCGCTTCGACGAGGTCGCGGCCGCGGCGCCCGTCTCGGCCGGGCCCGAGGTGCGCCCGCGCGACGAGCCCTACCTGCTGCTGTTCACCTCGGGCACGACCGACCTGCCGAAGGGCTTCCTGCGCACGCGCGGCAGCTGGGACTACAACGTGGGCGTCAGCCGTCGGCATCTCTTCGCCGAGGAGGGCATCGCGACCATCGCGCCCGGCCCCGTCTCCTACAGCCTCACGCTGTACGCGCTCGTCGAGGTGCTCGCGACCGGCGGATCGCTGCACCTGCAGTCGCGGTTCGATGCGGCGGATGCGGTGCGCACGATCGCGGGCGAGCGCGTCGAGCGCTTCGTGGGCGTGCCGTCGATGCTGCTGGCGCTCGCCGCGGCGGCGCGGCGCGGCGGTGCGCTCGACTCGCTGCGCTGGGTCATCACGGGCGGCGCGAACCAGAGCCAGCGCATCCGCGACGTGTTCGTCGCCGCCGCCCCGAACGCGCGCCTGCGCAGCTACTACGGCGCGAGCGAGATCGGCTTCATCGGCTACAGCGACGAGGGCGACGGCACGCGGCTCGTGCCCTTCGACGGCGTCGAGGTGCGCGTGCGCGACGACGCGGGCGAGCCCGTGCCCGACGGGGAGATCGGCACGCTGCACGTGCGCGTCGCCTCCGCCGTCGAGCGCTACCTGTCGGCCACGAGCGCCGAGCGGATCACGGCAGCGGACGGCTTCTCGAGCGTCGACGACCTCGCCTCGATCGTGGACGGCGCCATCGTGCTCGCCGGGCGCGCGGGCGACATCGCCGTGACCGGCGGTCACAAGGTGTCGCTGCCGCAGGTGGAGCGCGCGCTCGCGACCGTGCCCGGCTGCGAGTCGTGCTGCGCCATCGCGCTGCCGGATGCGTCGCTCGGCTCGATCGTCGCGGTGGTCGTGGAGGGCGCCGAGGTTCCCGAGAAGGCCGTCATGCAGGCGGAGCTGCGCCGCCTGCTGCCCGAGCAGTTCGTGCCGCGCCGCTACTACCGGGCGGAGGAACTGCCGCGCACGGCGGGCGGCAAGATCCGCCGCGTCGCCGTCGCCGAGCTCGTCGCGGCCGGCGGGGCGGAGCGGCTGTGAGCGCCGCCGCGGCCGGCGCGCGCGCCGTCATCACCGGGCTCGGCGCCATCACGCCGTCGGGACTCGACCTGCGCACGACGTGGGAGTCCGTCGTCGCCGGCCGCAGCGGCATCCGCGCCCTCGAGAGCGTGGACGTCTCGGATCTCACGGTCAAGGTGGGCGGCGAGGTCCGCGGCTTCGACGCGCTCGCGCACGTGTCGCGCTCGGATGCGCGCCGGCTCGACCGGCACGCGCTCTTCGCGACCGCCGCCGCCGCGGAGGCCCTCGAGGGCTTCGCCGCCGCCGACCCGTCGCGCTTCGGCATCACCGTGGCGACCGGCTCTGGTGCCGTCTCGCTCACGCACGAGGCAGTGCGGGCGCTCGACGAGCTCGGCCCCCGGCGCGTGCCGCCGGGCGTCGTGATCTACGGCGGGCCCGACGGCGCGGCCGCCTACCTCAGCGAGCGCTACGGCGCGCGCGGCGCGAGCGCCGGCACCTCGGCGACGTGCGCGAGCGGCACGGTCGGCCTCGGCGATGCGCTCCGCACCATCAGGCACGGGTATGCGGATGCGGTGCTCGTCGTGGGCGCGGACGACTGCCTCAACCGCGTCAACCTGGGCGTCAACGCGACGCTCGGCTCGCTCGCCGCGGGCTTCGCCGACGAGCCGTGGCGCGCATCCCGCCCGTTCGACCGCGCGCGCAGCGGCTTCGTCATGTCGGCCGGCGCCGTCGCGGTGCTCGTCGAGTCGGAAGCGCATGCGCGTGCCCGCGGCGCGACCGTGCTGGGCGAGCTGGCCGGCTACGGCGTCACCTCCGACGCGTTCCACGCGACCGCGCCGCGGCCCGACGGCAGCGGCGCGGCGGCGGCGATGCGGGCGGCCCTCGACGACGCCGGGCTCTCCCCCGCCGACATCGACCACGTGAACGCGCACGGCACGGGCACGCCGCTCAACGACCCGATGGAGGCGAGCGCGCTGCGCACCGTGTTCGGCTCGGCGCTCGCGGGGCTGCCGGTGACGTCGACGAAGTCGACCACGGGCCACCTGCTGGGCGCGGCGGGCACGCTCGAGGCCGCGCTCTCGCTCATGGCCCTGCGCGAGCAGGTCATCCCGCCGACCATCAACCTCGACGACCCGGAGTTCCCCGAGCTCGACGTCGTCGCCGGCGAGGCGCGGCCGGCCCTGCTGCGCACGGTGCTGTCGAACTCGTTCGGCTTCGGCGGCCACAACGCCGCGATCGTGCTGCGCGCGCTCTGAACCTGCCCGCAACCACCGCCCGTCACGAGATGAGGACCGACTCTGCGATCGTCACCGAGATGAGGACGGATCGGGTCCTGGGGAGGAGAGCTCCTCGATTCGCGACGCGCGCAG
>DASSWM010000050.1:0-2186 GCA_035704865.1 Agrococcus sp. | reverse complement strand
CCGGACGCCGGGTCACGACGCTCGTTCCTGACGCGCGTTCCTGACGCACGTTCCTGACGCCCGATCTTGATGCCGGGCGGATCCGCATCGTGGCCCCTCCTTGTCGCGCCAGCCCCCGCGGGCGGATACTGGCGCCATGTCCGCGGAAGGCGCGGTGCAGGTCATCGACTGGGTCGGCCGTTACGACGAGCTCTCGGCCCGACGGCCCGCGCTCACGGCCGAAGAGCTCGATGAGCTCGGTCTCGCCGCCTGGTTCCTCGGTCGCGAGGCGGAATACGAGCGGGCGTGGGATGCCGCCCACCTCGCCTACCTCGACGCGAATGAGACGGATGCCGCGATCCGCTGCGTGTTCTGGCTGGGCTTCACGCTCGCCGATCGCGGCGAGGCGGTGCGATCGGGTGCATGGATGTCGCGGCTGTTCGAGCTGTACGGAACCGCCGAGCCGAGCGCCCGCAGTGCGGCCACGGCGGCGCTGTGCGAGGCGGCGGGGGCGTTCGCGACCGGCGAGCTCGAGGCATCCGTCGCCCTCGGCGAGCGCGCGGTCGAGCTGGCCCGCGCCGCCCACGACCCCGATACCGAAGTGCTCGCGACGATGACGCTCGCGCGGTCGCTCGTGCACATCGGCCGCCTCGGCGAGGGGTTCGACTGCTTGGACCGCGTGATGCTCGCCGTCTCGTCGGGCCGGGTGAGCGATCGCGCCGCCGGACCCGCGTACTGCGCGGTGATCGCGAGCTGCCTCGACCGGTGGGACGTCGAGCGCGCACGGGTGTGGACGCTCGAACTCAGCGACTGGTGCGACGCACAGCGGGGGCTCGAGCCGTTCCGCGGCGACTGCTCGGTGCACCGCGCGACCGTGCTGCGAATGCTCGGCGAGTGGGACGAGGCCACCGCGACGTTCACCGAGGTCTGCGGTCATGACCGTCGCCCCGAGACCCTCGAGAACGCCCACTACGGACTGGCCGAACTGTTGCGCCTCGTCGGCCGGCGCGACGAGGCCGAGGCCGCGTATCGGCAGGCGGCCGCGCTCGGGCGCGAGGTGCAGCCCGGGCTCGCGCTGCTGCGGCGGGACGCGGGTCGCATCGCGGCGGCACGCACCGGCATCGCGCGGGCGCTCGAAGCCTCGCCGCTGCCCGGCACGCGGGCCGAACTGCTCGCCGCGCAGGTCGAGCTCGAGGTCGACCACGGCGACTGGGACGTCGCGGCTCGCGCCGCCGCCGACCTGCGCGCGATGGCCGACACCGTCGGCACGATCTACCTGCAGGCGCAGGCCGACCGCACCGAGGCTCGCCTGCTGATCGGCACGGATGACGCAGAGCAGGCGCTCCCGCTGCTACGTCGCTCGTGGTCGGTGTGGCGCCGGCTCGAGGCCACCTACGAGGCGGCCGTCACGCGCGTGCTCATGGGACGAGCGAACCGCGCCCTCGGCGACGAGGAGGCCGCGCAACTCGAGTTCGACGCCGCCCGAACCGTGCTCACCGGGCTCGGCGCCGTCGCCGACCTCGACCGGCTCGAGCGGATCGCGGCCTCGACCGGGCCGGGCGGGCCCGCGGCATCCGCCGGGCTGACCAGGCGAGAGGTCGAGGTACTGCGACTCATCGCGGCCGGTCGCTCGAACCGGCAGATCGCGACCGAGCTGTTCCTCAGCGAGCGCACGGTTGCCCGGCACGTCAGCAACATCCTCGGCAAGCTCGGGCTCGCCAACCGCGCCTCGGCGACGGCGTTCGCCTTCGAGCACGGGCTGAACGCGCCGGCCTGAGCGGGCGAGCGCCGCCATACTCGCGGCCGCGGACCTGATGGCCCGGCAAGCGGCTCGCGCGACCACGCAATTGGTCATTTCTGCCGACGCGGCCTCGCCGCGGCATCCGTAGCGTCGCGGGCATCAGCGACCCAGGAGGCCATCATGAGCACCACAATCCTCGACACCGCGGTCATCGGCGCCGGTGCGGCAGGGCTGCACGTCGGCCGGCGTCTCGCCGAACGCGGTGTGCGCTTCGAACTGTTCGACGAGTGCGCGCGCATCGGCGACTCCTGGCGAGAGCGCTACCGCTCACTGCGCCTGTTCTCGCCGCGGCCGTTCCTCAGCATGCCCGGCATGCGGCCCGACATCGGCCGGTTCGACTTTCCGACCGGGATGCAGCTGGCCGACTACCTCGAGCAGTACGCGCAGCACTTCTCGGTGCCCGTTC
>DASSWM010000049.1:0-3755 GCA_035704865.1 Agrococcus sp. | reverse complement strand
TGGGCTTCGGCGGGCAGCCGAGCCACCGGCTCGTGCTCGAGCGCGACCACCGGCACGGCGAGGCCGTCCGGTCGTTCGCGCTCGCGCTCGCGGCGGGCATCGGCACGGCGGGCGCGGGTGACCACCGCATCGCCGCGGCCGCGCGCGCGGCGGGCGACGCGGTCGAGCTGCGGATCGCCGACTCGCTCGACGCGCAGGCCAGGCAGATCGCGCGTGTCATCCACGAGCGCCGCCGGGCGGGCGTGCCGCACGACGAGATGGGCGTCATCGTGCGCACGGGCCGCGCGGCGGCCGAGCTCGCATCGCTCCTGTCGGCGCTCGACGTGCCGGTCGCCTCCGGCGGGCCGACGCGGCTGCGCGAGGCGCCCGTCGTCGAGGCGCTCGTGAGCGTGCTCGCGATCGCCACCGGCCGCGCGCCGCTGACGGGAGAGATGGCCGAGCGGCTGCTGCGCAGCGACCTGCTGGGCCTCGACGCGCTCGCGGTGCGACGCCTGAAGCGGGCGCTGCGCCACCGGATCCTCGCCGGGGGCGGCGAGGTGCACGTGCAGGGCGCCGAGCTCGTGCGCGCCGCGATCGAGGAGCCGGGGTCGCTCGACGAGCTGCGCGGTGCGCGCGCGGGCGCGGCGGCCGCCACCCGGCTCGCGCGCATGCTCGAGGAGGCTCGCGCGCTCACGGCCGCCGACGATCCCGCTTCCGTCGACCAGGTGCTGTGGGCGGTGTGGGCGGTCGCCGGGGTCGCGGAGCCTTGGCGCAAGGCCGCGCTCGAGGGCCGCGGGTCGGAGCGCGCGCTCGCGAACCGGCGGCTCGACGCCGTCGTCGCGCTGTTCGACCAGGTCGCCCGGCTCATCGAGCGGCGGCCCGACGTCGACACCGGCGGCTTCGTCGACGCGTGGCTCGCCTCGAGCGTCGACGACGACTCGCTCGCCGCGCGCACCGAGGGCGCGAGGGTCGCGATCGGCACGCCGGGCCAGTTCGTCGGCCGCGAGCTCGACACCGTGATCGTCGCGAGCCTGCAGGAGGGCGTCTGGCCCAACCTGCGCCCCCGCGGCTCGCTGCTGTCGGCGAACCGGCTCGTCGACCACGACGCCGTCGCCGACGCGCGCGCCGAGGTGCTGCACGACGAGACCCGCACGTTCGTGAAGGCCGCGTCGACGGCCAGCTCGCTGCTCGTGCTGAGCGCCGTCGAGAGCGACGACGAGCAGCGCTCGCCCTTCACGCGCGGCGTGCCTGAGGCGCCGCCGCACGCCGAGTCCTGGCATTCGCTGCGCTCGCTCGTCGCGCACCTGCGCCGTCGCGTGGCCGCCGACGGCGACGCGGTCGCGGCCTCGGCGCTGCGGCGGCTGGCCGCGGAGGGCGTCCCGGGCGCCGCGACCGCCGAGTGGGCCGGTCTCGCTCCCGTCACGACGGCCGAGCGCCTCGACGTCGGCGACCCGGTCGTCGCGTCGCCCTCCTCGCTGCAGAAGCTCCACGAGTGCCAGGTGGCGTGGGTCATCGACCGGCTCGCGGGCTCGACGTCGAACCGCGCGGCCGGCTTCGGCACGATCGTGCACGAAGCGGTCGAGACGACGGATGCGACGGACGCCGCCGCGCTCGAGGCCGCGATCGGGGCGCGCATGGGCGAGCTCGTGCACGAGTCGAGCTGGGAGGCGGCCAGGCAGCGGGCCGACATCCCGCCGGTCGCGGCGCAGATCGCCGACTACTTCCAGCGGCTGCGGGGCGAGGGCTGGCGGGTCGAGCCCGCCGAGCACGAGGCGCGCTTCACGGTCGCCTTCGACGACGGCAGCCAGCTGAAGGGCTCGATCGACTGGCTCGAGCACGGCGCCGACGGCACCGTGCGCGTCGTCGACCTCAAGACCGGCTCCCACAAGCCGGACGCCCACCCCGAGCTCGGCAACCTGCAGCTGCGCGCCTACCAGCTGGCCGTCTCGCTCGGCGCGATCCAGCGCGTGCCGGCGCAGTCGCCCACCGAGGCGCGGCTGTTCCTGCCGCGCCTGTCGACGAAGGCGAAGGTCGTCGAGGCCTCGACCTACGACGCCGTGCGCGAGCACTTCGCCGAGCACCTGCGCGCCGCGATCGAGGTCATGGGCAGCGCCAGCTTCTCGGCGTCGCCCGCCGAGCACTGCTACGACGACTTCTCGTTCGGCCAGTGCGCCATCCACGTCATCCCGGAGGTCACGGAATGAAGCACAGCGCCAGGGAGCTCGCCGAGCGGCTCGCGCACGCGGCGGGCGGTGCGCCGCAGCCGCCGACCGACGAGCAGGTGGCCGTCATCGAGGCGCCGGCCGCGCCCACGCTCGTCGTCGCGGGCGCCGGCAGCGGCAAGACGCACACGATGGCGCAGCGCGTGCTCTGGCTGGTCGCGAACGAGCTGGCGATGCCCGACGAGATCCTCGGCCTCACCTTCACGCGCAAGGCCGCCCGCGAGCTGAGCGATCGGCTGCGCGTGCAGCTGGAGCTGCTCGACCGGGCGGGCCTCGCCCCGGCCGAGGCGCGCGACCGGCTGCCGCTCGTGCAGACCTACAACTCCTTCGCCGGCAGCCTGTTCAAGGAGTGGGCGCTGCTCATCGGCCGCGACCCCGACTCCGAGGTGCTCTCCGACCCCGCGGCGCTGCTGCTGGCGCTGCGCATCGCTCGCGCCTCCGATGACGAGCGGCTCGCGAGCATCGGCACGGCGACGCGCGTCGCCGAGCACGTGCTGCGGCTCGCGGGCGAGCTCGGCGACCACCACGTGAGCACCGAGCGCCTGCGCGCGTCCGGGTACGCATCCGCCTTCTCGGCCAAGGCCGACCTGCCGCCCGATCCGAGCGCGAAGCGCCCGCTGGCGCAGAAGGCGCAGCAGGACTTCGAGGCCGACATCGCCCGAGTCGGCGGGCTCGAGCCGCTCGCCGAGCTCGTCGATGCCTTCGACGAGCAGAAGCGCCGCCGGGGCGTCGTGCAGTTCAGCGACCAGGTGCGCTTCGCGCTCGACGCGCTGCTCGCCCACGACGGCGCGATCGCCGAGCTGCGCGACCGGCACCGCTTCGTGCTGCTCGACGAGTTCCAGGACACCTCGGTGCTGCAGCTCGAGCTGCTCGGCAGGATCTTCCGCGAGCGGCCGGTCATGGCCGTCGGCGACCCCAACCAGGCCATCTACGGCTTCCGCGGGGCGAGCGCCGGCACGCTCGCGCTCTTCCAGGACCACTTCGGCGCGACCGCGAAGGCTGCGCTGTCGACCAGCTGGCGCAACGACCGCGAGATCCTGCGCGTGGCGGGCGCCATCGCGGCAGAGCTGCCGGCACGACCGGAGGTGCCGGTGCAGCGGCTCGGCGCGCGCGAGGCGGCGGGCGAGGGCGAGGTCGTCGTGCAGCACCTGCGCACGGTCGACGAGGAGGCCGACGAGCTCGCGGGCTGGCTGCGCGCGCACGGCGCTGGCGCGGACGGCGTCACCGCCGCCGTGCTCGTGCGCACGCACGGCCACGCGATCGACCTCTCGAGCGCGCTCGCCGCACGCGGCCTCACGGTCTCGCGCTCGGGCGGCGGCGGGCTGCTCGAGGATCCGGCGGTCGTCGACCTGGTGGCGGCGCTGCGGGTGCTCGGCCGGCCGGAGGAGGGCTCGAGCCTCGTGCGCCTGCTCGCGGGCAGCCGGTGGCGCATCGGGGTCGCCGACCTCATGGCGCTGCAGCGCTCCGCGCAGCGACTCGCCGGCGCGGGCCTCACCGACGAGCAGCGGCGCCGCGACCGCGGCGCCATCGTCGCCGAGGCGTCGTCGTCGATCG
>DASSWM010000048.1:0-4387 GCA_035704865.1 Agrococcus sp. | reverse complement strand
CGTCCTGGAACTCGTCGACCGTGAAATGGCGGTACTGCTCGTGCACGGATGCCGCGACACGGGGCTCGGCCTCCAGCATCCCCGCGCACGCCAGCAGCACGTCCTCGAAGTCGAGCTGGCGCCGCTCGTCCTTGACGCGCTCGTACGCCATGTGCAGGTCGATCATCGCGTCGGGCTGGATGCCGGTCGGCATCGGGCGGATGCGCGCCTGCAGCCCGTAGTCCTCCATCGTCATCGCCTGCGACTTGCGCCACTCGATCTCGCCGGCCGCGTCGCGCAGCTGGGCGGTCGGCAGCCGCAGCCGCAGCTGCGCGGCGGCGTCGGCGAGCGTCGCGGCCTTCTGCGGCAGCAGCTTCGGCATGCGCGAGCCCGTCACGCGCGGCCAGAAGTGCGACAGCTGCGCGAGCGCGGCGGCGTGGAAGGTCCGCGCCTGCACGCCGCCCGCGCCCAGGCGCGCCAGCCGCGTGCGCATCTCCCCCGCCGCGCGCGACGTGAAGGTGAGCGCGAGGGAGGCGTGCTCGGCCTGCTCGCCCGTCGCGACCGCGTAGGCGATGCGGTGCGTGATGGCGCGCGTCTTGCCAGTGCCCGCGCCGGCGAGGATCGCGACGGGGCCGCCGAGCGTCGTCGCGGCCTGCCGCTGCTGCTCGTCGAGGCCCGCGAGGATGCGGTCGGCGTCGGTGAGCGCGCCGGGCGCCATCGATGCATCCGTCATCGACGCATCCGTCACTGCCCCGCCCGTCCGCGCTGCAGCCAGGCCTCGATGATCCAGGAGGCGATCGAGGTCGAGCCGGGCATCTGCACGGCGCCCGAGCGCAGGTCGTCGCGCGTGAACCAGCGCACGTCGAGGATCTCGACGCCGTCCGGGACGATCGTGTCGGGGTCGGGCGCGACGCACTCGAAGCCGAGCATGAGGCTGCGCGGGAACGGCCACGGCTGCGAGCCGAGGTAGCGCGGCTCGATCACGCGCAGCCCCGTCTCCTCCGCGACCTCGCGCACGACGGCGGCCTCGAGCGACTCGCCCGGGTCGACGAAGCCGGCGATGAGCGAGTAGCGGCCCTCGGGCCAGGCGGCGTTGTGGCCGAGCAGGATGCGCTCGTCCGCCTCGTCGTGGATCGCGACGATGACGGCGGGGTCGGTGCGCGGGAAGTGCGGGGCGCCGTTCGCGGAGCGGCGCACCCAGCCGGACTCCTCGAACGTCGTCGGCAGCCCGTCGAGCGGGCTGTGGAGGCTCTCGCGCTGCCACACGCCGAGCGCGACGGCCTGCACGAGCACGCCCGCGTCGGCGTCGTCGAGGTCGGCGCCGACCTCGCGCAGCGAGCGCCACTCGGCGCCGGGCACGTCGAACGGCTCGGCGACGAGCATGCTCAGGATGATGGCGCCCGTCGCTCCCGGCGCCTCGGGGGCGAGGCGGCCGAGCCAGCTGGGCGGCACGCGCGGATCGACCGGCGTCGCGTCGGCCGGCACCTCGTCGGGCGCGAAGCGCACGAGCCTGCCGTCGCGCACCGGCGCGCGGTCGCCGGCGACGACGACGATGCGGGTCGTGGCCTGCTCGAGGGCGCGGTCGACCGCGTCGGGCGCGATGCGCGAGACATGGTCGCGATCGAGCCCCGAGCGGGCGAGCGGGGGAACCTGCACGTCACCTCCGTCGCGTGGCGCGGCCCCTCGCGGGCGAGGTCGGCCTAGCCTGGCATCCATGAGCACGAACCCCTTCACTCTAGCCGCGCTCGCGACGACCGCCGTGCCGGGCCTCGAGGTCGTCGCCGCGACGGAGGACGGCTCGGACGAGCACCGCTCGGCCATCGCGGCGCGGCTCGTCGACGGCGAGACGGTGCAGGTCGTGCTCCCCCGCTCGGTCGCCGCGCTGCGCTCGGCGCAGCAGCACGCGGCGGCGCTCGGCGCGCTCACGCTCGCGACGCGCTCGCGCCTGCCGTTCGAGGTGCCGTCGGTGCTCGGCACCGCCGAGGCAGGCAAGTCGACCCTGTACGTGCTCACGCGCCTGGGGGGCGAGACGATGCGGCTCACCGACCTCTCCCCCGCCCGGCGGGGGCTCGCGGAGAGCGTCGGGCGGGCGATCGCCGCGATCCACGAGCTGCCGACCTCGGTGGCCGCCGACGCGGGCCTGCCGCACGAGACGGCGCCGTCGATGCGCGCCCGGCTGCTCGACACCTTCGACCGCGCCGCGGCGACCGGCTCGGTGCCGACGGCCCTGCTGCAGCGCTGGGAGTCGGCGCTCGGCGACGACCGGCTGTGGCAGTTCAAGCCGACGCTCGTGCACGGCGATCTGCAGGCTCCCGCGTTCCGCGTCGACGGCTCGGAGGTCGTGGGGCTCGACGGCTGGCACGCGCTCGCGATCGGCGATCCCGCGAGGGATCTCGCCTTCCTGCTCGGCTCGAGCGAGTTCGGCAGCGTCGACGAGGCGTTCGCCGCGCACGCGGCAGCGCGCGGCATCGGCGACCGGCAGGTGCGGCAGCGGGCGATGCTGCACGCCGAGCTCGACATCGCGCGCTGGCTGCTGCACGGCGCCGAGCGCGGCGACGCCGCGATCGTCGAGGACGCGAAGGACATGCTCGCGGGGCTCGTCGCGCGCGTCGACCGCGACCCCGAGGCGGCGATCGCCGCGCCGCGGCTCGAGACCATGGATCTCACGGGCGTGCAGGAGTACCTGGGCGAGCCGGCGGCGCCGTCGCGCGCGGGCGGGTCGGCGGGGTCGGCCGAGCACGAGACCGAGGTGATCGAGAACCCGATGCGGTCGAGCGCCGAGCATGCCGATCGCGGCGGCCCGACCGACGCCGACTCGACGGAGACCGGCAGGCTCTGAGCCCCGGGCTCAGCCGACCGCTGACGCCTCGGCGACCGCCTGCTGGGCCGCGAGCCAGCGCGCCTCGAGCTCGGCGAGCGACTCGATGCGCTCGGGCCGGATGATGCGGTCGTGCTCGACGAAGTAGAGCTCCGCGTCGACCTGCTCGGGGTCGAGCCGCGCGTGCGCCGCGTACGCCGCCCGGTAGAGCGCGAGCTGCAGCTGGCGAGCCTCGAGATCGGCCGCACCGGAGGGCAGCCTGCCGGTCTTCCAGTCGACGACGGTCGCGCGGTCGCCGTCGCGGTAGACGGCGTCGATCTTGCACACGACGGTCGTGCCCGCGAGCGGCAGGTGGATCTCGATCTCCGTCTCGGCGGGCTCGCGGCTGCCGTACGGCGAGGCGAGGAACGTCTGCTTGAGCCGCTTGAGACGCTCGGCGTCGATGCCGACGAGCTCCTCGTCGAGCGCCTCGTCGTCGACGGCGTCGCCGAGCCCGATCGCGCCGTCGCGCCGCTCGACCCAGCCGTGGAAGAGCGTGCCGAGCCGCGTCGCCGCGAAGGGCCGCTGCGGCATCGGGCGCGCGAGCTCGCGCGCGACCGCGACCGGGTCGGCGGCCCAGTCCTTGAAGCCGGATGCGGCGATGCGGCTCGGCAGGGTCATGGTCGTCTGCGCGCGGTCGGCGAGCAGCAGCTCGATCGCGTCGTCCCAGGGCGTGGGCCGCTCGGGGTCGGCGGCGTCGACGAGCGCTGCGGCGCGCTCGACGCGCTCCCGTCGGCCGCCGAGCGGGTCGACCGGCCAGCTGACGACCGCCGACGTGCCCACGCGCGGGTTCCCGTCGTCCTTCGACGCGGGCGGCAGCAGCTCGATGCCCACGGCCTCGGCGGCGAGCTCGAGCAGCCGCGTCGGCCTGGCCGGGGTCGTGCCGGTGCCGTACCACTGCGCGCCCGAGAGCCACAGCGCCCGCCGCGCTCGCGTGACCGCGACGTACGACAGCCGATCGCCCTCGGAGGCCTCGTGCTCGCCGAGCCGCCCGAGGAACTCCTCGCGCGCGGCCGTGTAGTCGTGGGTCGTCGGCTGCTCGTGGTCGAGCTCGGGCAGCATCTTCGCGTCGCCGCGCAGCGGGAACGGCAGCTTGCCCCAGTCGAGCCAGCCGCGCGAGCGCGGATCGCTGCGCGCCTGCGCGAGGCGGGGCAGCGCCACGACATCCCACTCGAGCCCCTTGGAGGCGTGCATCGTCAGCACCTGCACGACGCCGGGCCGCGGCTCCTCCTGCGGCGCGTCGGGCCCGCGGCCGCGCTCGACCGCCTCGAGGTAGGTCAGCAGCGCGTCGAGCGTGCCGCGCTCATCGGCCGAGGCGAAAGCCTGCACCTCGCGCGCGAACGCGTCGAGCGCGGCGCCCGTGCGGCTGGGATTCGCCCCCACCTCGATGTCGAGCCGCAGCGCCTGCTCGACGGTGCGCACGAAGTCGGGCAGCGGCATGCCGGCCTGCCTGCGCAGCTCGCGCAGCAGCACCGCGGCCTCGCGCATGCGGGCGACGCCCTCGTCGGTCGCGCCGTCGAGGCGCGGTCCGTCGGCGCCGTGGCCGCCGGC
>DASSWM010000047.1:0-9472 GCA_035704865.1 Agrococcus sp. | reverse complement strand
CCCGCGTCCCAGCCGCCGCCCGCGGCGGCGCCGGGGCCCTCGGCGGGGGCGACGGGCGTCGGCACGAGCCGGTGCCCCGTGCGCCGCAGCGCCTCCATGGCGTGCGGGAAGGTGGGCTGCTCGACGACCGCCGTCCGGCCGCGCTGCCCGAACGCCGCGAGCACGAGCGAGAGGGCGTGCATCGCGCCGCTCGTGACGATGATCTGCGCCGGATCGGTCGGCAGCCCGCGGGCCGCGTAGCGCGCGGCGATGCGCTCGCGCAGCTGCGGCAGCCCGTCGAGCGAGTAGCCGGGCGTGCCGAGCAGGCCCGCGAGCCGGTCGAGCGCGCGCACGGTCGCGGCGTGCAGCCCGGGCGCGGAGCCGACCGACGCGATCGTGAAGTCGATCACGCCGTCGCCGGCGGCCTCGGGTCGCTGGATGCGCTGGGCCGGCAGCGCGGCGCAGGTGCCGGAGCCGTGGGCGCGGGTGACGTAGCCGCGCGCCGCCAGCAGCTCGTACGCTCGCGCGATGGTGGCGCGGGAGCGGCCCAGCTCGAGCGCGAGCGCCCGCTCGCTCGGCAGCCGCTCGCCGACGGTGACGCGGCCGTCGAGCAGCAGCATGCGGATGCGGTCGGCGAGCGACTGGGCGACGCCCTGCGTCGCATGCCACTCACCCAGGTGCGTGCCGAGCCGGGATGCCATGCGCCCATCCTCGCGCACAGTGGACTGCTCTGCACGAGCCACTTCTGCGAGAGTGGACCGGCCACGCGCATGGAGGAGGCGGTGGAATGGACTCGTGCACCGCATCCGTCGCCTCCTGCTGCCGATCGACTCGCTGGGCGCGGCCGACACCGCCGGCCGCGTCGCGCAGCTGATGATCGGGCTGTTCCTCTACGGCATCTCGCTCGCGCTGCTCGTGCGCGCGGCGCTCGGCGTCGGGCCGTGGGACGTGCTCTCGCTCGGCATCGCCAATCACCTGCCGATGAGCTACGGCGCGGCGACCGTGGTCGTGTCGGGCCTCGTGCTGCTCCTCTGGATCCCGCTGCGGCAGCGGCCCGGCATCGGCACGCTGCTGAACGCGCTGCTCGTCGGGCCGGCCGCCGACCTCGGGCTGTGGCTCATCCCGACGCCGACCGAGCTGTGGGGGCAGGCGCTCATGCTCGCCGGCAGCATCGTGCTGCTCGCGATCGCGACCGGCATCTACATCGCGCCGCAGCTCGGCCCAGGGCCGCGCGACGGGCTCATGACGGGGCTCGTGCGGCTGACGGGCTGGCGCATCTGGATCGTGCGCACGCTCATCGAGGGCACGGCGCTGCTGATCGGCTGGCTGCTCGGCGGGCCCGTGGGCGTCGGCACCGTGATCTTCGCCTTCGGCGTCGGCCCGCTCATCGGTCTGTTCCTGCCCTTCTTCGAGCGCCGCAGGGCCGTCACCGCGGAGCGGCTGCGGCAGGCGCGGGCAGGCGCGGTGCAGGGCCGCTGACGGGCCGCATCGCGCGATCTGTCCCCCAAATCCGTTCGCAAACCGCGAAAACTCGCGGAATTCGCGGCGTGTCGGAGTGTTTCTCCGCGAGATTCCGGGCCTCGCGGCTACGTTCGGGGGTGGTCGGAGCCCTACCGGGCCCGGCGGATGCCCGCCCCCAGGCGGGACGGACATGCCACCATCCAGGAGGACACCATGGCTGAGACCATCAACAAGACCACGCTGGCTTCGAAGATCGCCGCGTCGACCGACCTCTCGCAGGCGAAGGTCAGCGCAGTGCTCGACGCGCTCTTCGACGAGGTGTCGGACGCCGTCAAGGCCGGCAACAAGGTCTCGATCCCCGGCTTCTTCAGCGCCGAGCGCACGGAGACGGCTGCTCGCACGGGCCGCAACCCGCAGACGGGCGAGGAGATCAAGATCGCCGCCGGTCACCGCGTCAAGCTGACCGCAGGCTCGAAGCTCAAGGCTGCCGTCAAGTAAGACCGCACCGCACAGCACGCGAGGGGCTCCGCCAGGACGGCGGAGCCCCTCGCGTCGTACCGGGCGCGGACGCTGCGGCCGCTCCGTACAGTGGGAGCCCGCGAAGATGCACGGGAGGGGCTCGGGATGGAGCGGCACACCGATCGGCGCAGCGAGCAGATGGAGGCCGCCGAGGCGCTCGCGCTCCGGCTCGACCGCCCGATGGGCTACCTCGGCGTGCTCTTCCTGTTCGTCATCCTCGGGCAGCTGCTCATCGAGGAGCCGGGCTGGGTGCGCTTCCTCGGCATCACCGCGTGGGTGTTCTGGGCGCTGTTCGTCGCCGAGTTCCTGCTGCGCGCCTACGTCGCGGGCTTCCAGGCCGCCTTCTGGCGCCGCAACTGGTGGCAGCTGATCTTCCTCGCCATCCCGTTCCTGCGCTTCGTGCGCGCGCTGCAGGCGTTCCGCGTGCTGCGCGTCGCGCGCTTCGCGCGCGTCGGCGGGATCCTCTCCGCCGGCGTGCGCGGCTCCCGCTCGGCCGGCCGGCTGCTCTCGAGCCGCATCGGCTGGCTCGCGGCCGTCACGGTCGTCGTCGTGCTCGCCTCGGGGCAGCTGCTCTACGCGATGGAGTCGCACACCGACTTCACCGTCGCGCTCCACGAGGCGGCGCTCGCGACCATCACCGGCTCGGGCATCACCGCGCAGGATCCGTTCGCCAAGGTGCTGCAGCTCGTGCTCGCCGTCTACTCCGTCGTCGTCTTCGCGGGGCTCGCGGGGGCGCTGGGCGCCTACTTCCTGCGCGACCAGGCAGTCGCGCAGACCGCCGCGCAGTCAGCCGCCGGCCCGGCCGGATCCCCATAGCCGCGGCGACTACCCTGGAGCGGTGCAGCGCCTCCGTCTCCTCGCGCCGGCACTCGCGATCCTCGCGGGGCTGGCCGCGACCTGGGCAGCGCTCGAGTTCGGCGGCGGCGCCGAGGCGCCCGCGATCGAGGATCCCGGCGCGGCCGTGCGCTACGGCGTGCCGATCGCCACCATGCTGCGCAACCTCGCGATCGCCGCGGCCTTCGGCGGGCTCGTGCTCGCGTGCTTCGCGCTGCGGCCCGCGAGCCGCGACTGGCACCGCACGCTCGACCTCGCCGCGATGGCGACCGGCATCGCCGCCGTCGCGCAGGGCTTCGTCGCCTGGGGCAGCTTCCGCACCGTGGTCACGAACCCCGTCACCGCCACCAACGACTTCGGCGCGCTGCTGCAGCTGTTCTTCGTCGAGATCGAGACCGGCCGCCTCATGCTCGGCACGCTGCTCTCGCTCGCCCTGCTCACGGTCGTGCTGCTCGTCGCGCGCGGCGCGGTCGCGGCGGGCTTCACCGTCGTGCTGTGGGCCGTGCCGTTCTGGCTCATCGCCTCCGGCGGCCACGCCGGCGGCACCGCCGGCCACGACGTCGCCGTCTCGGCGCTGCTGCTGCACCTCGTCTTCGTCTCCATCTGGCTCGGCGGGCTCTTCCACGTCGGCATGCTCGCGTGGGGGCGGCGCGCGCAGGCGGTGCTCGCCGCGGCACCGCGCGGGCGGGCGGACCGCGGCACCGCGCCCGACGCATCCGCACCCCTCGGCGCCCCGCAGGACGCCGCGATCGGCGACGTGCTGCTGCGCTACTCGAGCCTCGCCGCGGCGAGCTTCGGCGTCGTGGCGTTCACCGGCATCGCCTCGTCGTGGGTGCGCATGGAGGGCGACTGGTTCAGCGACTACGGCATCCTCTCGATCGCGAAGGCCGTGCTGCTCCTGGTGCTGGGCGCCTTCGGCGCGTGGCAGCGGATGCGTCTGCTCACGCCCGCGAAGACGCTCGGCGAGCGGGTGGGCGGCAGGGCGATCGCGACGATCCTCGCGCTCGAGCTCGTCGTGATGGGCGTCACCGCCGGCGTCGCCGCCGGGCTCGCGCGCACGCGCACGCCCGTGCCGGAGACGCCGCCGGGCCTCGAGGCGACGCCCGCCGAGATCCTCACGGGGAGGCCGCTGCCGCCGCCGTTCGACGTCGTGCGCCTGTTCACCGAGTGGTCGCTCGACCCGCTCTGGACGGTCGCGTGCGCGCTGCTGCTGTTCTTCTACCTCGCGGGCGTGCGCAGGCTCGCGCGCCGCGGCGACCGCTGGCCCGTGCTGCGCACCGTCTCGTGGACGGCGGGCGTGCTGCTGCTGTGGTGGTGCACGAGCGGCGCGCTGAACGTCTACCAGGAGTTCCAGTTCTCGCTCCACATGCTCGTGCACATGCTGCTGGGCATGGCCGTGCCGGTGCTGCTCGTGCCGGGCGCGCCCATCACGCTCGCGATGCGCGCGATCCGCAAGCGCACCGACGGCACGCGCGGCGGCCGCGAGTGGATGCTCGCGATCGTGCACTCCCGCTACCTGCAGGTGATCGGGCACCCGATCGTGTCGGCGGCGATCTTCGTGCTGAGCCTGTGGGTGTTCTACTACACGCCGGTGTTCGGCTGGGCGATGGAGGACCACCTCGGGCACGTGTGGATGGTGCTGCACTTCGTCGGCGCCGGCTACCTGTTCGTGTCGGCCATCATCGGCGCCGACCCCGGCCCGGCGCGGCCGCCGTACGCGCTGCGGCTCGTGCTGCTGATCGGCACGATGGTCTTCCACGCGTTCTTCGGGCTCACGCTCATGACGGGCGAGGCGCTGCTGCTCGCCGACTGGTTCGGCGCGATGGGCAACGGCATCGACGCGCTCGAGGATCAGCAGGTCGGCGGCGGCATCGCCTGGTCGATCGGCGAGATCCCGACCGTGATCCTGGCGATCATCACGACCGTGAAGTGGTCGCGCAGCGACAAGAAGGAGCGCACGCGCATCGACCGCGCCGCCGACCGCGACGGCGGCGCGCAGCTGGACGCGTACAACGACATGCTCGAGAAGATGGGGAAGCGATGACCGAGACGAACGCCACGACCGGCCTCGGCGGCGAGCCGGAGCCCGACCGGCCCGAGCTCGACCGGCCGGAGCAGCACCTGCCCGAGGAGCTCGCGGCGCTCGCGAACGGCCGCGCGGTGCGCCTCCACATCGTGCGCCACGGCGAGACCGAGTACAACCGCAGCCACCTCATGCAGGGCTGGTCCGACTCGCCCATCACCGAGCGCGGCCACGAGCAGATCGCCGCGGTCGCGCAGCACCTCGCCCAGCAGCGCTTCGACCTCGCCTTCTGCTCGGACCTGCAGCGCACGCGCACGACCGCCGCGGGCATCCTCGCGGCGCTCGAGCCGCAGCCGCCCGTCGAGTACAGCGAGCTGCTGCGCGAGTGGAACTTCGGCGCCCACGAGGAGCGGCCGGCGTTCGACGTCTGGAGCGAGGTGATCGTCGAGCACGGGTTCGAGGTCGACCGGGAGCTGAGCGCGCTGCGCGCGATCGGCGAGCAGGTCGGCTGGCGCGGGCTGTTCGACACGATCGCGCGGCTCGACTCGAGCGGGCAGGCCGAGCAGGCCGCGGCGACCGTCATGCGCGCGGACGCGGCGCTCGAGCACATGGTCAAAGCCGCTGCGGCGGTGCCGGGCGAGGGCGAGGTGCACGTGCTCGTCGTGTCCCACGGCGGCATGATCACGTCGCTGCTGCGGCAGCTCGTGCCCGAGCTCACGCCCGACGTCATCCTGCCGAACTGCTCGGTCTCGACCGTCTCGCTGCCGGCCGGCACGCGCGTGTGGCAGCTCGACGGCCTCGGCCAGGTCGCCGACGCGCTGGCAGGCTGAGGGCATGGCGACGATCCCCGAGCAGTACCGCTACCTCATCGACCAGCCGCTGTTCGCGCACCTCGGCACCGTGCGGCCCGACGGCACGCCGCAGGTGAACCCGATGTGGTTCGCGTTCGACGGCGAGCACATCCTCTTCACGCACACGAGCAAGCGGCAGAAGCTCAAGAACCTGCGGGCCAACCCCGGCATGTCGCTCTCGATGACCGACCCCGAGCGGCCGCACCTCTACGTCGAGGTGCGCGGGCACCTGGCCGAGGTCGTCGAGGACCCGACGGGCGCGCTCTACGTCGAGCTGCAGCAGCGCTACGGCAGCACCTCGAAGCAGCCGCCGCCGGATGCCGCCGACCGCGTCATCCTCAAGATGGCGATCGACAAGGTCTCCGGGCGCGTGGAGATGCCGGACGACGTGCGCTGACGCGCGGTCGTCGATCGAGCAGCGAGCGGCCTGCTACTCGGCGGACGAGGAGGCGCCCGGCAGGTGCACCTCGATCTCGTACAGCTCGCGCGGGTCGGCCTCGTCGACGCGCTCGCCCGAGAGCCCGAGCTTGCGGTAGAAGTCGGCGGCCACCTCGAGCGACTGCCACTCGAGCACGCGGATGCGCGTCTGCTGCTCGGCCCAGTCGCGCACTGCCTCGAACAGCGCGGTGCCGGCGCCGCGCCCGCGCGCATCCGGCGACACCCACAGGTCGTGCATGCGCGCGATCGACCAGTCGCGCTGCGGCGCGGGGCCGTAGTCCTGCGCGGCGGCGTAGCCGAGCAGCTGCCCGTCGGCCTCGGCCACCACGATGTGGTGCGCGGCGTTCTCGACGAGCGCGTCGAGGCGCTCGCGGTAGCGGTCGACCTTCTCGTCATCCTCGTCGACGTGCCGGTGCGCGGCGAACATCGGCTGCAGCGCGGCCGCGTCAGCCACGGTCGCGCGCCGGATGTGGATGTCGCCGTCGCCCATGCCGCCAGCGTAGCGGCGCGCGAGCGAGTTCAGGCGGCCAGCGCGTGCGGCGCGTGAGCGAGTTCAGGCGGCCAGCGCATGCGCCGCGCAGGCCGGCTCGCACGCGTCGCACGTCGGCACCTGCTTGCGGCAGGAGGCGAGGCGGCAGTTGCCCATGCCGCCCGTCGGCGCGCCGCACGCCGTGCACGCGCCGAGCACCGACGCATCCGCCCCGAACGTCATCGTCTGGCGCTCGTCGAAGACGTAGAGCGAGCCCTCCCAGAGCCCCGCGTTGCCGAAGCTCTCGCCGTAGCGCACGATGCCGCCCTCGAGCTGGTAGACCTCGCCGAAGCCGCGCGTGCGCATGAGCGACGAGAGCACCTCGCAGCGCACGCCGCCCGTGCAGTAGGTGACGATCGGCGTGTCCTTCAGGTGGTCGTAGGCACCCGAGTCGAGCAGCTCGACGAAGTCGCGCGTCGTCTCGACGTCGGGCACGATCGCGCCCCGGAAGCGGCCGATCTCGGCCTCGAAGCGGTTGCGGCCGTCGAAGAAGACGACGTCGTCGCGCTCCTCGACGAGCCGGTGCAGCTCGCCCGGCTTCAGGTGCTGCCCGCCGCCCACGACGCCGTCGGACGAGACCTCGAGCTCGTCCGGCGCGCCGAAGGTGACGATCTCGTCGCGCACCTTCACGCTCAGCCGCGGGAAGTCGTCGCCCGTGCCGCTCGACCACTTGACGTCCATCCCCCGGAACCCCGGGAACTCGCGCGTCGCGCGCACGTAGCGCCTGCACGCATCCATCGGCCCGCCGACCGTGCCGTTGATGCCGTGGCGCGAGATGAGGATGCGGCCCGTGAGCCCGAGCTGCTCGCAGAGCGCGCGCTGCCACAGCCGCACGGCCTCGGGGTCGGCGATGGGCGTGAAGCGGTAGTAGAGCAGCACCTTGTGCATTGGACGATTCTCCCAAACGATGACGGATGCGCGGCGCGCGTCGGGCAGGATCGGTGCTCGTGAACATGTGGCTGCAGTGGTTGATGGCGATGACCGTGAAGAGCAAGGGGCGCCCGGCGCTCGCGATCGACGAGGTGGCGCGCACGCCGTTCATGGTGCTGCCGACCGACATCGACCTGCTCGGCCACATGAACAACGGCCGCTACCTGTCGTACATGGATCTCGCGCGCGTCGACATGACGGTGCGCACCGGCATGCAGGCGGTGCTCGAGCGCTCCGGCATCTACGCGGTCGTGGGGCAGTCGACGATGGTCTACCGGCGCTCGCTCGACCTGTGGCAGCGCTTCGACATCGAGACGGCCGTCATGGGCGCGGACGAGCGGGCGATCTACCTGCAGCAGCGCTTCGTCGTCGACGGCGAGGTGCACGCGCGCGGCGTCGTGCAGGGCCGCTTCATCGAGCGCGGCGTCGGCACGGCGCCCATCGCGCGCGTCATCGAGGTGCTCGAGGCGGCAGGGATGCCGGTGACGCTGCCGGAGCTCGACCAGCGCGTGCACGACTGGGCCGAGATGAACCGGCTGCCGTCGAACCGGCAGAGCGCGCCCTCGGGCTGGGGCGGTCGCACGCCGCGCTGAGAGGCCGCGCTCCGCGCTGAGCCGCGCGGCGCCTCCGAGCCCCGGAACCGCATCGACGTCCGCGCTGCCCGACATCGCCGTCTGTCGACTGGCGAGGCCGTCTCTCGACCGGACTATCCGGTCGAGCTTCGCTCCCACCGGTTGACGGACGACGCGACGCGGGAGCGTCAGCGCAGCCGGTCGGCCAGCAGCTCGAGCGCCGCGTGCGCCGCGTTGTGCCCGCCGATGCCCGAGACGGCGCCGCCGCGCCGCGCGCCCGAGCCCGCCATGAGGATCCGCGGGTGCGCCGTCTCGACGCCCCACGCCTCGGCGATCGAGCCCGCCTCCTGCTCGAGCCACGGCCACGAGAGCGGCCCGTGGAAGATGTTGCCGCCCGGCATCGCGAGCGCGTCCTCGATGTCGAGGGTCGTCTTCGTCTCGATCGCGCGCCCGTCGCTGCCCTCGAGCAGCAGCGGCTCGATCGGCTCGGCGAGCACCGAGTCGATCGAGGCGAGCGCGGCCCGCTCGAGCTCGTCGCGCATCCGCTCGTTCGTCTCGGGCGTGAGCAGCCGGTCGGGCACGTGCAGCCCGAAGACGGTGAGGGTGTGGGCGCCGGATGCGCGCAGCTCGTCACCGAGGATCGTCGGGTCGGTGAGGGAGTGGCAGTAGATCTCGCATGGCAGCGGCTCGGGGATCCGGCCGGCGCTCGCGGCCGCGTGCGCCACGGCGAGCTGCGTGTAGGTCTCGTTGATGTGGAAGGTGCCGCCGAACGCGGCCTCGGGCGCGATGCCCTCGCGCAGCCGCGGCAGTCGCGAGAGCAGCATGTTGACCTTGACCTGCGCGCCCTCGGGGCGCGGAGCGGCGCCGCTCTCGTCGCCCAGCAGCTGCGCCAGCACGTGCGGCGCCACCGCGGAGAGCACGAGGTCGAACTGCGCCGTGAGCTCCACCCCGCTCGGCACGCCGTCCGAGCCGGTCGGCAGCCCGCCGACGTGCTCCTCCCACGTGACCTCGCCGTCGGGCGTCACACGCGTGACGGTCACGCCGGTCAGGATGGTCGCGCCGGCTCCGCGCGCGGCCGTCTCGAGCTCGCTCGAGACGCGCCCCATGCCGCCGATCGGCACATCCCAGTCGCCGGTGCCGCCGCCGATCACGTGGTACAGCAGGCAGCGGTTCTGCTCGAGCCCGGGGTCGTCGAGCGCCGCGAACGTGCCGATGAGCGCGTCCGTCGCGATCACGCCGCGCACGAGGTCGTGCTGCACCGCCCGCTCGATCGCGTCGGCGATCGGCGCGTCGACGAGCTCGGACCAGGCGGATGCGGCTCCCGCGGCCGCGCGCG
>DASSWM010000046.1:0-3556 GCA_035704865.1 Agrococcus sp. | reverse complement strand
GGAGATTGCGGCGGCCGAGACGCACGCGATCGACCTGGGCGACGCATCCGCCGTTGAGGGGCTGGCGCGCGACGTGCGCGAGCGCCGCGGCGGGATCGACGGTTTCATCCACCTGGTGGGCGGCTGGCGGCCGGGCGTCGCCGACGACGACTGGGCGTGGCTCGAACACCGGGTGCTGACGACGCTGCGGGTCACGTCTCGCGCGCTGCGCGACGACCTCGGCGCCTCCGACGCGGGGCGCCTCGCGATCGTCAGCTCGGCGTCGGTCGCGGCGCCACGCTGGGGCATGGCGAACTACGTGACGCTGAAGGCGGCGGCCGAAACCTGGGTGCAGGCGATCGCGAACGGCTGGCGGGTGACCGGCAAGCCGGCCGCGGCCGTGACCTTCGTCGTCGGGGCGCTCGACGAGGAGGGGGTCGTCGACGCGCTCGCGCAGTCGGTCGTGCACCTGTGGGAGCTGCCGGGCGACGCGCTGAACGGCGTCGTCGCGCGGCTCGACGACGGCGAGTAGCTGCGGGCCGCGCGGGCTACGGGCTACGGGCTACGGGGCGAGCGCCCACGAGGCGCACGATCCGTCGCGCGACGGATGACGCGCATCCACCCCGCGGGCTAGCGTCATGAGGTGACCACGACGACCGAGCAACGGCGAGACGACGCGCTGAGCGCTGCCGACACGACCGACGCCGACGGCCGGTGGCGCCGCCCGCGCCCGTCACTGCGCGAGCTGCGGCCCGACGGCATTCTCGCCCTGGTCGTCGCCGTGGGCGGCGCGGTCATGGTGCTGCTGTACGCGAGTATCGGCTTCTTCGACGAGCCGCCCGTGCCGTGGCACGCGGCCGCGATGATCCTCGGCTTCTCGGGGCCGCTCGTGTTCCGCCGCATCGCGCCCATCACGGTGACCGTCGTCGTCTCGGTCGTCTACATCGTGGGCGTCTACAACCAGGTGCCCGAGGTGCTGTTCAGCAACATCGCGATCTTCTCGGCGATGTACTCGATTGGCGCCTGGAGCACCTCGCGGCGGGCCGCCCTCATCTCGCGCACGCTCATCGTGATCGGCATGTTCGGCTGGCTGTTCCTCGAGATCGCCCGCGCCGCCTTCGACACGAGCCTCGCCCCCGACGACTCGGGCATCGGGCTCATCGCACCCGGCGTCGCGGGCGGCCTCATCGCGGTCGTCACGAACGTGCTCTACTTTGCCGGGGCCTGGGCGTTCGGTGACCGCGCCTGGAACGCCGCCCGCGAGCGCGCCGAACTGCACGCCCGCACGCTCGAGCTCGCCGCCGAGCGCGAGCGCACCGCCGCGCAGGCCGTCGCCCTCGACCGCGTGCGCATCGGCCGCGAGCTGCACGACGTCGTCGCCCACCACGTGTCGGTCATGGGCATTCAGGCCGGGGCCGCCCGACGCGCCCTCGAGACCCGCGGCGCCGACGGGGCCACCACGGCGATCGGCTCGCTCGGCTCGATCGAGCAGTCGGCGCGCCAGGCGGTCGATGAGCTGCACCGGCTGGTCACGACCCTGCGCGATTCCGATCAGGCTCAGGATGCGCGGGGCGCGTCGGGCGCGCCCGGCGCCGTCTCCGCGGGCTCGGCCGGCGACGGCCCCAGCACGCGCGGAACCGCGCAGCTTGGCGAGCTGGTGCGCGAGCTGGAGGCGGCCGGACGCCCGGCCGCGCTGCAGCTCATCGGCGAGGCCGCTCCCCTCAGCCCCGTCGTCGACACGACCCTGTACCGGGTGGCGCAGGAGGCCGTGACGAACGCCCTGAAGCACGCCGGCGCGAGTGCCCGCGTCGACCTGCGGCTGCGCTTCACCCCCGACGCGGTCGAACTCGACGTCGCCGACACGGGCGTCGGCGCCCGCGCCGCGGCCGTGCAGCCTCGCGGTGGTTCGGGCGGCCTCGGCCAGCAGGGCATGCGCGAGCGCCTCGCCGCCGTCGGCGGCACCCTTGAGGCCGGCCCGCGCTCGCGCGGCGGCTACCTGGTGCGCGCCCGCGTACCGCTGATCGTTGATGAGCTGCCCGACGAGACACCCGGTGCCGCGGCTGCCACCCCTGCAGAGGAGACCCCGTGAGCATCCGCGTCTTGCTTGTCGACGACCACGCCCTCGTGCGCTCCGGCTTCCGCGCCATCCTCGAGAGCGAGCCCGACATCGTGATCGCCGGCGAGGCTTCTACCGGCGAGGAGGCCATCGCCGCCGCGAGCGCTCTCGCCCTCGACGTCATCTGCATGGACGTGCAGATGCCCGGCATCGACGGGCTCGAGGCCACCCGCCGCATCACCGCCGACCCGAACGGCTGCACGGGCGTGCTCGTGCTCACCACTTTCGACCGCGACGACTACCTCTTCGCCGCGCTCGACGCGGGCGCCGCCGGGTTCCTCTTGAAGAACGCAAGCCCCGAGAAGCTCGTCGAGGCCGTGCGCGTCGTCGCGGCGGGCGACGCGCTGCTCGCCCCCGACGTGACGCGGCGCGTGATCGCGCGCGCCGTCACCGAGCGGGAGGCGGGCGCCTCGGCAACGCTCGCGGGCGGCGGTACCGCGCCGCGCGCATCCGTCGAACCGGATGCTCGACTCGCCGATCTCACGGAGCGCGAGCACGAGGTGCTCACCCTGCTCGCCCGGGGCCTCGCCAACGCCGAGATCGCGCGCGAACTGTGGCTCGGCGAGGCGACCGTGAAGACGCACGTGTCGAAGATTCTGCAGAAGCTCGGCCTGCGCGACCGGGTGCACGCCGTGGTGTTCGCCTACGAGAACGGTGTCGCCGTTCCGGGTGACGCGTAGGCGCGCGGCGCTAGGCGCGAGGCCCGCCTCAGCCGCGCGACGGATGACCCGCGCGGCGCGACCATCCTTCGGGCGGATGCGCGGGCATCCGGCCCCTTCGTAGCGTTAGTGCCAACGAAAGGGGCGACACATGCTTCAGCTCGACGGCATCACCAAATCGTTCGGTGACCGGCTCGCGGTCGACGACGTCAGCTTCACGGTCGGCGGAGGCCGACTGACCGGCTTCGTCGGCGGCAACGGCGCCGGCAAAACCACGACCATGCGCATCATCCTGGGGGTGCTCGGCTCGGATTCCGGTGCCGTGAACCTCAACGGCGCACCGCTCGACGCGGCCGGCCGCCGCCGCTTCGGCTACATGCCCGAAGAGCGCGGCCTCTACCCCAAGATGCGGGTGCACGAGCAGCTCGTCTACCTCGCGCGGCTGCGCGGGGTGCGCGCGGCCGACGCCGCCGCCCGCGCCGACGAACTCATCGACCGGCTCGAACTGACCGAGCGGCGCAACGACCCCGTCGAGAAGCTCTCGCTCGGCAACCAGCAGCGCGCGCAGATCGCGGCCGCCCTCGTGCACGACCCCGAGGTGCTCGTGCTCGACGAGCCCTTCTCGGGCCTCGACCCGATGGCCGTCGAGACGGTGCTGGGCGTGCTCAGCGAGTTCGCCGCCCGCGGGGTACCCGTGCTGTTCTCCAGCCACCAACTGGATGTTGTCGAGCGGCTCTGCGACGACATCGTCGTGATCGGCGGCGGGCGCATTCTCGCCGCCGGCAGTCGCGACGAGCTGCGC
>DASSWM010000045.1:0-8447 GCA_035704865.1 Agrococcus sp. | reverse complement strand
GCCCGCGCTCTCCGGCCCGAACAAGGCCGGATCGCTGCTCGCGCTCGGCTACTACCGCGCCGCGGCGGCGCTGCCCGAGCGCGCGGGGCTCGCGCTGCTGGGCGCGCCGCCCATCGTCCGCGGCATGAGCGCCTTCATGGCGAAGACGCGCGACAAGCGGCTGCTGCGCTGGATCCACGATCAGCACGACCGCTACTTCTCCCGCTACGCCTCGCGGCAGTCGGTGCTCGAGGCGTTCGACGCGTCGATCCGCCACACGGTCGGCGAGGTCGCGGCGCGCATCCCGCAGCCCGTGCAACTCATCGCCGCCGACCGCGACGACATCACGCCGCTCGCGCACCAGCACCGGCTGCGCACGCGCTTCCCGGATGCCCGCATCGCCGTGCTCGCGGGCGTCGGCCACCTCGTGCACTACGAGCAGCCCGGCGAGGCCGCGCGGATCATCCGCCGCTTCCTCGCGGAGCCGGAGCAGACAGGCCCGCAGCGGCCGACGGGCCTCGAGCAGCCTGGCCCGGAGCACTAGGCGTGCGCGTCCTCTTCGACTGCCGCTACGTGCGGTTCCCGCGCCACGACGGCATCTCGCGCTTCTCGGCCGAGCTCGTCGCCGGGCTCTCCCGCGAGCACGACGTCACGATGCTCATCAGCGACGAGCGGCAGCTGCCGATGCTGCCCGACCTGCCGCACATCGTCGGCCCGTCGCCCACGAGCCCGCTCGAGCCGCTCACCGCCTGGCGCCTGCGCAGGGTGCCCGCCGACATCGCCTACTCGCCCATGCAGACGATCGGCTCGATCGGCCGCGCCTGGCCGCTCGTGACGACCGTGCACGACCTCATCTACTACCGCCACCCGACGCCGCCGCGCGACCTGCCCGCGCTCGTGCGGCTGCTGTGGCGGGGCTACCACCTCTCGTTCGCGCCGCAGCGCATGCTGCTCAACGCCGTCGACGGCGTCGTGACGATCTCGGCGACCACGCGCAACCTCATCGCCCAGCACCGCCTCACCCGCCGCCGCGTCGCGATCGTGCCCAACGCCGCGGCGCCGCTCGGCGAGCCCGTCGACCACGACTCCCCGCCGACGAAGCGGCTGGTCTACATGGGCTCGTTCATGCCCTACAAGGACGTCGAGACGCTCGTGCGCGCCGCCGCCCTGCTGCCCGAGCACGAGCTGCACCTGTGCAGCCGCGTCGACCCCGCGACCCGCGACCGCCTCACGGCACTGGCGGCAGGCGCATCCGTCGTCTTCCACGACGGCGTCAGCGACGCCGAGTACGCCGAGCTGCTGCGCGGCGCCACCGCGCTCGTGCACGCCTCGCGCGAGGAGGGCTTCGGGATCCCGCTGCTCGAGGCGATGAGCCTGGGCGTGCCCGCGGTCGTGGCCGACACGGCGATCTTCCGCGAGGTCGGCGGCGATGCCGCGGTGTACTTCCCGGTCGGCGATGCGGATGCGCTGGCGCGCGCCGTGCGGGCGCTCGAGGGGGAGTGGGCGGCCAGGTCGCGCGCCGCCCGCGAGCAGGCCGCCCGGTTCAGCTGGCGCTCCTCCGCCGAGCGGCTCGGAGCGTTCCTGGCCGAGATCGCCGCGACGGCGCCGGGACGCCGCAGCTAGAACGGCGCGACGAGCGCGTCGGCGATCTCCGTGAGCGTCTCGCTCGTGCCGCCGTCGATGCGCAGCGCCGCGCGCGAGTCCCACCTCGTCTCGCCGCGGTTGACGATCACGATCGGCACGCCCTCGCGGCGCGCCACCTCGAGCAGCCGCGTGCCCGAGTTCACGACGAGCGACGAGCCGGCGACGAGCACGACCTCGCCCGCCGCGATGATGTCGCGCGCCGCGGCGAACACCGCGGGCGGCACGAGCTCGCCGAAGAAGACGACATCCGGCTTGAGCATGCCGCCGCACACGGGGCACGCCGGCACCTCGAAGTGCTGCGACGCGTCGATCTCGACGTCGCCGTCGGGCTGCAGCCGCACCTGCTCGGGCACCGTGATCCAGGGGTTCAGCCGCTCGATCTCGGCCGCGATCCGCTCGCGGTCGTAGGTGCGCCCGCACTGCAGGCACGAGACGGTGTGCATGCGGCCGTGCACGTGCACGACCTCCTGCGAGCCGGCGCGCTCGTGCAGGTCGTCGACGTTCTGCGTCGCGATGCCCGTGATGAGGCCCGCCTCCTCGAGCAGCGCCAGCGCGCGGTGCCCGTCGTTGGGGTGCACGCCCGTGAAGCGCTTCCAGCCGAGGTGGCTGCCGGCCCAGTAGCGGCGGCGGGCGGCTTCGCTCGAGCGGAACGTCTCGAACTCCATCGGCGTGCGTCGCGGCGCGCCCTCCCCGCGGTAGTCGGGGATGCCGGAGTCGGTCGAGATCCCCGCGCCGGTCAGCACCGCGATGCGGCGGCCGCGCAGCAGGTCGATCGCTGTGTCGAGCACGGGCTCAACCCTAGTCGGCCAGTACCCTCGGAGACGGCCCAGGCGAGGGGAGCGCGCATGCCGATCATCGAGATCGACTCGCTCGACGACCCCCGGCTGACCGACTACATCGCGCTCACCGACGTCGCCCTGCGCCGCCGCACGGAGCCCGAGCGCGGCCTCTACATCGCCGAGTCGCAGACGGTGCTCGAGCGGGCGCTGCGAGCAGGCCACGAGCCGCGCTCCGTGCTCGTCGCGCCGCGCTGGCTGCCGCAGGTCGAGGCCATCCTGGGCGATCGCATCGGCGCCGATGGCGTGCCGGTCTTCGTGGGCGAGGAGCCCGTGCTCGAGCAGCTCACGGGCTTCCACCTGCACCGGGGCGCGCTCGCCGCGATGCAGCGGCCCGTGCTGCCGGATGCGTCGGCCCTGCTCGCGCAGGCACGTCGCGTCGTCGTGCTCGACGGGCTCGTCGACCACACGAACGTCGGCGCGGCCTTCCGGTCGGTCGCCGGCATCGGGGCAGACGCGGTGCTCGTGACGAAGGCGTGCGCCGACCCGCTCTACCGACGCAGCGTGCGCGTGTCGATGGGCACGGTGCTGCAGGTGCCGTGGACGCGCATCGAGTCGCTCGAGGCGGCGAAGCCCGTCTTCCGGGATGCGGGCTTCGAGGTGGTCGCGCTCGCGCTGCGCGACGACGCCGTCGACCTCGACGACTACGCGCGCGAGGCGCCAGAGCGCGTCGCGCTCGTGTTCGGCTCCGAGGGGCCGGGCCTCGCGCCGCGCGCGCTCGCCGCGGCCGACCGGGTCGTGCGCATCCCGATGCACCACGGGGTCGACTCGCTCAACGTCGCAGCCTCCGCCGCCGTGGCGATGTGGGCCATCCGGCGGCCGGCGGGGCAGCCGTGACGATCACCGCCGCCAGCCAGCGCTCGCGCCGGCCGCATCCGCTCGTCGTGCTCGTGCGCTGGCTCGTGCTCGCGCTGCTCATCGTGGCCGTCGTCACGGCCGCGGCCATCGCGTTCGCGCCCGCGCCGCGCGTCGCCGCGACGCCGCTCGCGCTGCCCGAGCCGCAGGGCGAGCCGGTCTCGGCCGTCTGGCCCGAGGGCGTCGCGCGCGCCGCAGGCTACGCCGTGGTCGGGCTCGACGGGGGTACCGCCTCGGATGCCACGGGGTCGGCCGGCACCGAGTCGGCCGACGCAGACGCGCTCGACGGCGCCGAGACGTGGGGCAGCGAGGAGCCGCTGCCGATGGCGAGCCTCGCGAAGGTGCTCACGGTGCTCGTCGTGCTCGAGGCGCACCCGATCGAGGGCGACGGCCGCGGCGCCGAGATCACGCTCGGCCGCGCCGACATCAACGCGCTCGGCGCCATGATCGCCGAGCGCGCCCCGATCGTGCCGGTCTACGACGGCATGGTCGTGCACGAGCGCGACCTCATCGAGTGGTCGCTCGTCGACTCGGCGGGCAACGCCATGTGGTCGCTCGCGCACTGGGCGTTCGGCTCGATCGACGCCTACCTCGCCGCCGCGAACGACTGGGCCGCGCGCCACGGGCTCGCCGACACGCGCATCGCCGACCCCTCCGGCCTCTCGCTCGAGACCGCCTCGACCGCGGCGGACATGACGCGGCTCGCGCTGCTGGCGGTGCAGGACCCGCTCGTGCTCGCGACCATCGGCATGCCCGAGGTCGACGTGCCCGGCGGCACGGCCGCCAACACCAACGGCATCCTCGGCGACGGCTTCATCGACGGCGGCAAGACCGGCACGCTGCGCGTCTCGGGCCGCAACCTCTTCGTCACCGCCGAGCGCGACATCGAGGGCGAGCCGCGCCGCGTCGTCGCGGTCATCATCGGCGTCGTCACGCAGGACGACATCGACGCGGCGATGCTCGAGCTCGTCGGCAGCCTCTGGGACGACTTCGGCACCCGCATGCTCGTGCCCGAGGGCACGGCCGTCGCCGAGTACCGCGCTCCGTGGGGCGCGCTCGTGACGGCGTCGACCGTCGCGGATCTGGCGGCGGATGCGTTCGGCCCGCACGTGCCTCGGGTCGAGTCCGAGGTCACGGGCATCGCGATCGGCGCACCCCGCGGCCAGGTGGGGCTCGTCTCCACCGTCGACGCCTACGGCGAGCGCTCGGATGTGCCGGTGCGCACCGAGGGCATGCTCACGGGACCCGATCTCGGGTGGCGCATGACGCATCCGTCGACCGCCATCGGCTGGTACTTCGACTGATCCCCGGCGTCGACCGATCCTGGGCGTTGACCGATCGCGGCCGCCGGTCGATCGTCGCGATCAGCCGTCGAGGTGCTCGAACGGCAGCACCGGGCCGGGCGTGGGCCGCTTGGGGGAGATCGTGTCGCCCGACGACTGCCCGCGCAGCCGGCGGACGACCCAGGGCGCGAGGTGCTCGCGCGCCCAGTGCAGATCCTGCATGCGCATCTGCTGCCGCGTCTGCGCCGGCAGCGGCTCGGGCTCCATGTGGGTCAGGCTGTGCTGCACGCCGAGCGCCTCCAGCACGAGCATCGCGATCTCGTGGTGGCCGAAGTGCGAGAAGTGCAGCCGGTCGGGCGCCCACATCTGCGGCTGCTGCAGCTGCCGGGCCGACCACATGTCGGCCATGATCGCGCCGTGCTTCGCGGCGATGCCGAAGAGGTTGGCGTTGTAGATGCCGACCTTGCCGCGGATCGCGCGCAGCACGGGCGTCATCGCGATGTCGGGCCCGTTGAACAGCACGACGTCGGCGCCCGTGGCCCGCAGCGTGCCGACGACCTCGTCGAGCCGCGCCGCGATGATGTCGGGGTCGCCGCCGGGGCGGATGAGGTCGTTGCCGCCGGCAGAGATGGTCACGAGGTCGGGCTCGAGCGCGACGGCCGGCTCGAGCTGCTCGTCGATGATCTGGCCCAGCAGCCTGCCGCGGATCGCGAGGTTGCCGTACTGGAAGTCGGGGCGGGTGCGCGCGAGCTCCTCGGCTACGCGGTCGGCCCAGCCGCGCACGCCGTTGGGCAGGTCGGGCTCCTCGTCGCCCACGCCCTCGGTGAAGCTGTCGCCGAGGGCGACGTAGCGCGTGTAGGGGTGCTGCATGCCTGGGTGCTGCATGCCTGCCATCCTGCCGCGCCGCGGCTGAGTGTGGGCACCGCGTGGGATCATGGGGGAGTGAGCAAGCAGGACGGCTCGAACCGGCTGGTCTCGGGCCCCGACGTCGACGACTCCACCGCGACCATCCTGCACGTGGACCTCGACGCGTTCTTCGCATCGGCGTCGCTGCTCGCGCGGCCCGACCTCATCGGCAAGCCCGTCGTGATCGGCCACGACTCGAGCCGCTCGGTCGTCACCGCCGCGACCTACGAAGCGCGCAAGTACGGCGTGCACTCGGCGATGCCGATGGCACGGGCGCTGCGGCTGTGCCCCAACGCGATCATCCTCGACCCCGACTTCACGCTCTACAAGGAGCTCTCGCACCGCGTGATGGCGATCCTCGACGACACCTCGCCCGACGTCGAGCGGCTCGGGATCGACGAGGCGTTCGTGGGGATCGCGGGGCTGCGCAGGCTCTCGGGCGGCGCGAACCGCATCGGCCCGGCGCTGCGCGCGCGCATCCGCGCCGAGACCGGGCTCGTCGCGTCCGTCGGCGCCGCGGGCACCAAGTACGTCGCGAAGCTCGCCTCCTCGCGCGCCAAGCCCGACGGGATGCTCGTCGTGCCTGACGCGGCGGTGATCGACTTCCTGCACCCGCAGCCCGTGTCGGCGATCTGGGGCGTGGGCCCCAAGCAGCAGGAGCGGCTGGCCCGCTATGGGCTGCGCACGATCGCCGATGTCGCGCACACGCCGCAGGAGCGGCTGACCGCCTGGTTCGGCGAGGCGACCGGCCGGCACCTCGCGGCGCTCGCGTGGGGGCGGGACCCGCGCGCGATCGAGGAGCGCGAGCACGAGAAGTCGTTCGGCCACAACCACACATTCTTCCGCGACGTCACCGACCGCGCGGAGCTTCAGGGCGAGATCCTGCGGCTCGCGACCGGCGTCGGCAGGCGGCTGCGCGACGCGGGCGTGCAGGCGCGCACCGTCACGCTCACGGTGCGCTTCCACGACTTCCGCACCATCACGCGCTCGCGCACGCTGCCGGAGGCCACCGACGTCACGCGCGTCATCGTCGAGACGGCGTGGGCGCTGCTCGAGCAGCTGGGCCAGCTGCCGCCCGTGCGGCTGCTGGGCGTGCGCGCGAGCTCGGTGCAGGACGCGAGCGACCACGGCCTGCTGTGGGACGAGAGCGAGACGTGGGGGAGCGCCGAGCGCGCGATGGACGCCGTGCACGACCGCTTCGGGGCCGCCACGGTCGTGCCCGCGAGCATGCTGCGGCGGGAGCGCAAGCGCGACGACACTGGCCCTTCCGGTGGCGACTGAGCCGGTCAGTACTGGTCCGCGCGGAGTCCTGAGCGCGCGGCCTCCGCAGCCGGTCAGCGGCGGCCGAGCCACCGCTCGAGCGGGATGGAGCCCGACTGGTTGGGCGTCAGCACCCACACGACGAGATAGGCGCCCCAGCCGACCACGGGCAGGGCGAACAGCAGCAGCATGACGAGCCGCACGAGCCACACGTTGAAGCCCACGCGCCGCGCGATGCCGCCGCAGATGCCGGCGATCAGGCGGTCGGGGCCGCGGCGGAAGCCGGCGGAGCGGATGGAGTCGAAGACGGAGGCCATGGCGACACGGTAGACCCGCTGGCTGTGGGGGCGCCGGGGAACGACGAAGGCCCCGGAGCTGTCGCTCCGGGGCCTCTTCGTGCGCGAGGGGGGACTTGAACCCCCACGCCCTAATACGGGCACTAGCACCTCAAGCTAGCGCGTCTGCCAATTCCGCCACCCGCGCAAGGTGTGGATCCACAAGGTGGACCGAGAGACGACTTTAGCACGACCAGGAGGGCACGGACGACCACCCGCGGCGGCTAGCCTTGGCTGGTGACCGACCGCCCGACCAGCGCCGAGCTGCCCAGCAGCGCACCGCGCGACACCGCACCGAGCCGCACGGCCCAGATCGCCAGGGACCTCATCCGCTTCGACACCCAGAACTGGGGCGGCGGCCGTTCCTCCGGAGAGGCGGATGCGGCGGCGTACGTGAGCGGCGTGCTGGCCGCGATGGGCGTGGAGAGCACGACCTACGAGTCGGAGCCGGGCCGCGCGAGCGTCGTCGCGCGCATCGAGGGCACCGACCCCTCGCTGCCGCTGCTCGTCGTGCACGGGCACCTCGACGTCGTGCCCGCCGACGCGAGCGAGTGGACCGTCGACCCGTTCGCCGGCGAGATCCGCGACGGGCTCCTGTGGGGCCGCGGCGCGGTCGACATGAAGCAGATGGACGCCATGATCCTCGTCGCGCTCGAGCGCATGCTCGCCGCGGGGAAGCGGCCGCGCCGCGGCCTCATCGTCGCGTTCTTCGCCGACGAGGAGGCCGGCGGCATCTACGGCTCCCAGTGGCTCGTGCGCAACCACCCCGAGGTCTTCGCTGGAGCGACCGAGGCGATCAGCGAGGTCGGCGGCTACTCGATCGAGATCGCCGGCCAGCGCGCGTATCTGCTGCAGACCGCCGAGAAGGCGCTGCAGTGGATCCTGCTGCGCGCCCGCGGCACGACGGCGCACGGCTCGCAGCACATGCGCGACAACGCCGTCTCGAAGCTCGCCCGTGCGGTCGCGGCGGTCGGCGCGCACGAGTTCCCGGTCGAGCTGACCGACACGACGCGCGAGCTCGTCGCGCGCATCGCAGGGCTGCTGGGCACCGACACCGACGACCCGGATGCCGTCGCCGAGCGCACCGGGACGGTCTCGCGGTTCCTGCGCTCGAGCCTGCGCCACACCGCGAACCCGACGATGCTCGACGCGGGCTACAAGCACAACGTCATCCCGTCGGTCGCCGAGGCGCGCATCGACGTACGGCCGCTGCCGGGCCGCGAGCGCGACGCGATCGACGCGATCCGCGCACTCGTGGGCGACGACATCGAGGTCGAGCTCGTGCACGGCGACGTCGGCATCGAGCACCCGTTCGGCGGCGAGCTCGTCGAGGCGATGACGGCGGCGCT
>DASSWM010000044.1:0-2860 GCA_035704865.1 Agrococcus sp. | reverse complement strand
GCTCTCGAGCGGGATGAGCACGCCGTGCGCGGCCGTGAGCGCGTTGACGGTGAGGAGGCCGAGCGAGGGCTGGCAGTCGATGAGGATGAGGTCGTAGTCGTCGGCGACGCGGCGCAGCACGCGCGAGAGGATCTGCTCGCGCGCCACCTCGTTGACGAGGTGCACCTCGGCGGCCGAGAGGTCGATGTTGGCGGCGATCACGTCGAGCCCCTCGACGCTCGTCGGCTGGATCGCCTCCTTCGGGTCGAGCTTCGGGTTCAGCAGCAGGTCGTAGATCGTCGTCGCGTCGTGGTTGTCGACGCCGAGGCCGGCCGAGAGCGCGCCCTGCGGGTCGAAGTCGATCGCGAGCACGCGGCGGCCGTACTCGGCCACGGCGGCGCCCAGGTTGATCGAGGTGGTCGTCTTGCCGACGCCGCCCTTCTGGTTGCACATCGTGACGATGCGCGCGGGGCCGTGGCTCTTCAGCGGCGCGGGCTCGGGGAACTCCCGCACGGGACGCCCGGTCGGCCCGAGCGTGGGCGCTTCCATGCCGGCCAGGGTCTCGGTGCTGTTGCTCACGGCTTCGAGTCTAGGAACCGCCGTCCACTTCGCCGCGCAGGCGGGCACGGCGTGTATCTCAACCTCTACCTGAACCTCCGCTGCGGCGCGGACAAGTGCTCTCCAGACTGCAGCGGGTCCGTGGCCCTGCCCGTCGACCGATTGGCCGGTCGTTCAACCGGCCCTGAGGCCCTTCGACCGCTCTGCACCCCTCGAACGTTCGTCTGACCGGTTGAACGACCGGCATCTAGGCTGGCGAGATGGTGGGATCAGTGGCCGCCGAGGTGCGCGAGGCGCGCGACGACGAGCTCGAGGCGCTCGCGGCGCTGCGCTGGCAGTGGGTGCGCGAGTCGAGCGACGAGCCGCTGCCCGAACTCGGCGCGTACGCCGCAGAAGCGGCCGGCTGGGCGCGCGCGCACCGCGACTCGCACGTGCCGTTCGTGGCCGTCGAGGCCGGCCGGGTGGTCGGCATGGCGTGGCTCGCGATCCAGTCGCGCGTGCCGTCGCCTCGCGCGATCGAGCGCCGCTCGGGCGATCTGCAAAGCTGTTACGTCGTGCCGGAGGCGCGCGGCCGCGGCATCGGCGCGAGGCTCGCGGATGCGGTGCTCGCGTCCGCGCGCGAGCGCGGGCTCGAGCACGTCACGGTGCACGCGAGCGAGCGCTCCATCCCGGTGTACGAGCGCGCGGGCTTCCGCAGCAACCCGCGCGCGCTGTGGGCAGAGGGCGCGATCCCCGAGCGCTGAGCCGTCTCAGCCCGCGCCGATCGCGTCCGAGCCGATGCCGGGTCGTGGCGCCCCGGGACAGCTGCCTCGCCGCGTCAGCTCCAGGGGAAGATGCCCGAGTAGGCGTTGAGCGCCGGCTGGCCGCCGAGGTGCGCGTAGAGCACGGTCGAGCCCTGCCCGATCTCGCCCGAGCGCACGAGGTCGATGAGCCCCGCCATCGACTTGCCCTCGTAGACCGGGTCGATGATCATGCCCTCGGTCCTGCCCGACGTCAGGATCGCATCCACCGTCGACTCGACCGGGATCCCGTAGAGGTCGCCCGCCCAGCCCTCGAGCACCGTGATCTCGTCGTCGCGCAGGTCGCGCTCGAGCCCGATGAGCTGCGCGGTGCACCGGGCGACGCGGGCCACCTGGTCGCGCGTCTTGTCGATGGTGGCGGATGCGTCGATGCCGAGCACGCGGCGCGGCCGCCCGCCGGCGTCCTCGAGCGCGGCGAACCCGGCGATCATGCCCGCGTGGGTCGAACCGGTCACCGTGCAGACGACGATCGTGTCGAAGAACACGCCGAGCACGCGCTCCTGCTCGGCCAGCTCGTACGCCCAGTTCGCGAAGCCGAGACCGCCCAGCGGGTGCTCGCTCGCGCCGGCAGGGATGCCGTAGGGCGTGCCGCCCGCCGCCTCGACCTCCGCGAGCGCCTCCTCCCAGGAGGAGCGGATGCCGATGTCGAACCCTGCCGGGTCGAGCCGGCTGTCGGCGCCCATGATGCGCGAGAGCAGCAGGTTGCCGACCTTGTCGTTCACCGGGTCGTCCCAGTCGACCCAGCGCTCCTGCACGAGCCGGCACTTGAGCCCGAGCTTCGCGGCGACGGCCGCCACCTGCCGCGTGTGGTTCGACTGGTAGCCGCCGATCGAGACGAGCGTGTCGGCGCCCGAGGCGAGCACGTCGGGCACGATGTACTCGAGCTTGCGGGTCTTGTTGCCGCCGAAGGCGAGCCCGGAGCTGACGTCCTCGCGCTTGGCCCAGAGCTCGGCGCCGCCGAGATGCTTCGTGAGGTTGTCGAGCCGGTGCACGGGGCTCGGGCCGAACGTCAGCGGGTATCGGTCGAAAGCGTCGATGCTCATGACCAGACCATAGCCCGGCTCTCGTCGCGAAGCGGTAGCGGCGCACACACGCGTGCCAGCGGCTAGGCGGCGGACACCCGCCCACGCGTGCCGCCATCCGGGCGGCGGACACCCGCCTACGCGAGCGGCGCGTAGAGGTCGACGCCGTACCCGTCGGGATCCTGGACCGTCGCGTAGCGCTGCCCCCAGGCCGCATCCCACGGCTCGCGCACGACCCGGTGGCCGAGGGAGGCGAGCCGGGCGACCGTCTCGTCCACCTCCGCCGCGCTGTCGCAGCGCGCGGCGAGCGCGTGGCTCTGCCCCTCCTCGCGCTCGTAGTCGGGGTCGAAGGAGCGCACGGTCTCCTCCGTGTCCCACATGAGCCGCATCCCGCCGGCCAGGACGGCCTCGGCGTGCGGCGCCGCATCCGCCTCCGCAGGGATGTCGAGGCCGAGCTCTCGATAGAAGGCGAGGGTCGCTGGCATGTCGCGCACGACCGTG
>DASSWM010000043.1:0-6701 GCA_035704865.1 Agrococcus sp. | reverse complement strand
GAGCACGTGCCGCACCGCGGCGTCTCGGTCGCCTCCCCCACGACTGCCGATGTCATCGACATCTACCGCGCCCGCCGGCTCATCGAGTGCGGCGTGCTCCGCGATGCCTCCCCGCTGCATCCCGCCGTCGCCGACATGCGCGCCGCGCTCGAGCGCGCGGAGGAGGCGCAGCGGGCGCAGGACTGGACGGTGGTCGGCAGCGCGAACATGGCCTTCCACGCCTCGCTCGTCTCGCTCGCCGACAGCCCGCGGCTCTCCCGCGCGCACGACCAGCTCGCCGCTGAGCTTCGCCTGGCGTTCCTCGCCATCGATGACCCGGAATCGCTGCACAGCCCTTTCGTCGAGAAGAACCGCGCCGTGCTCGAGGCGCTCGTCGACGTAGGTCCCGCGCAGGGCGCCGAGGAGCTCGAGCGCTACCTCGTCGAGTCGGAGCGACGCGTGCTGGGGGCGTTCTCGCGCATGCGGCACGCGTGATCGAGGCCCGGGTAGGAGCGGCGCTCCCCCGATCGTCACGGCCTGGTCCCGTGCGCGGTGCGCGCCCATGCTGGGTGCCGCCGGGAACCGCTTCCGGCAGGAAGCAGGAGTCATGCCCATCGCACTCATCACCGGCGGCAGCCGCGGACTCGGCCGCGCTACCGCGCTCGCGCTCGCAGCGCGCGGCTACGACGCCGTCATCACCTACCGCTCCGGTGAGCACGAGGCCGCCGCCGTCGTCGACGCGCTGCGGTCCCATGGCCGGCGCGCAGCCGCGCTGCCGCTCGACACGGCCGACGCCGCCTCGATCGACGCGCTCGTCGAGGCCCTGCCGGGCACCGTCGCTGCCCTCGGCCACGAGCGCCTCGACGTGCTCGTGCAGAACGCCGGCGTCGCCGGCCGCACCGTCCTAGGCGAGACGGCCGCCGACACCGTCCGGAGCCTGTTCGAGATCCACGTGCTCGGCGTCGTGCTGCTGACACAGGCACTCGCGCCTCGCATCGCCGACGGCGGCCGCATCATCACTGTCTCGAGCGGGCTCGCCCGCTTCACGGCACCCGGGATGTCGGTCTACGGCGCGATGAAGGCGGCGGTCGAGTCGCTCACGCGATCGTGGGCGGTGGAACTGGGCGGTCGCGGCATCACGGTCAACGCGATCGCGCCCGGCCCGACCGCGACCGACTTCGGCGGCGGTGTCATCCGCGACGACGCCGACTATCGACGCGCCATCGTCGCCTCGACGGCGCTCGGGCGCGTCGGCGAGCCGGACGACATCGGGAGCGCAATCGCGCTGCTGGTCGATCCCGGCGCGGGCTGGATCACCGGTCAGCGCATCGAGGTCAGCGGCGGCACGCGGCTGTGAGGCCGGCGGTGCAGACTGTCGGGATGGATCCCGAGCAGCTCGCCGACTTCGTGCGCAGGCGTCGCCTGGCGCTGCAGCCGGAGGACGTCGGGCTCGCCCGCGGGGCCCGCCGTCGCACCGACGGGCTGCGGCGCGAGGAGCTCGCGATGCTGTGCCAGATGAGCGTCGACTACCTCACCCGCATCGAGCAGGGGAGGTCGACGCAGCCGAGCGAGCAGATGCTCGAAGCCATGGCGCGCGGCCTCCGCCTCGAGCTCGCGGAGCGCGACCATCTGTTCCGGCTCGCCGGGCACACCCCGGCGCGCACCGTGCGGGACGACCACGTCTCCCCTGCGATCCTGCGCGTGCTCGACCGACTCTCCGACTCACCCGTGCAGGTGCTCTCCTCCATCGGCGAAGTGCTGGTGCAGACGGCACCCGCGGCCGCGCTGTTCGGCGACGTCACCGGTCGTACCGGGCTCGACCGCTCGGTCGTCTACCGCTGGTTCACCGAGCCTGCCTCGCGCACGGTCTACCCGCGTCGCGATCACGACCTGCGGGGGCGCGCGTTCGTCGCCGAGCTGCGAGCCGCAGCCGGCGATCCCGCCACCGCGGACCGCGCACGGCGGATAGTGGATGCGCTGGCCGCGCAGAGCCAGGAATTCCGCGCCGTCTGGGCTGTGCACGAGGTGGGTGTCGCGCACGGCGTGGAGAAGACGCTCGTGCATCCCGAGCTGGGCGAGATCGAGGCGCAGTGCAAGCGACTCATCGACGCAGAGACGGGCAAGCGGGTGCTCGTGTTCACCGCGACACCCGGCACCGAGAGCGCCGAGCGACTGCGGCTGCTGGCCGTGCTCGGCACGCAGCGCCTCCGCGAGGCTTGAGGTTCAGCCGGCCCCTCGGCCGAGACGGCCTCGGCGCGCGGCGAGGAAGCGGCCCGAAAGGGCCCCTTCCCTAGCTCGCCGCGCGCATCTGGCGCAGGTCGCGCTTCAGGTCGTGCAGCTCGTCGCGGATGCGGGCCGCGAGCTCGAACTTCAGCTCGCCCGCCGCCTCGGTCATCTGCGCGGTGAGGTCGGCGATGATCGCCTCGAGCTGCGCCGGGCCGTCGAGTTCGGAGCGGTCGCGCGCGAGCCGCGGCGTCGGCGCGCCCCGCCTCGTGCCCTCGAGCAGGTCGTCGGTGTCAGCCTGCTCGCGCGCGAGCACCTCGGTGATGTCGGCGATGCGCTTGCGCAGCGGCGTCGGGTCGATGCCGTGCTCGGCGTTGAACGCGACCTGGATCTCCCGGCGGCGATCGGTCTCGTCGATCGCGAGCCGCATCGAGTCGGTGACGCGATCGGCGTACATGTGCACCTCGCCGGAGACGTTGCGCGCGGCGCGGCCGATCGTCTGGATGAGCGACGTCGACGAGCGGAGGAAGCCCTCCTTGTCGGCGTCGAGGATCGACACGAGCGACACCTCCGGCAGGTCGAGGCCCTCGCGCAGCAGGTTGATGCCCACGAGCACGTCGAACAAGCCCTGCCGCAGCTGCGTGAGCAGCTCGACGCGGCGCAGCGTGTCGACGTCCGAGTGGAGGTAGCGCACGCGCACGCCCGCCTCCGTGAAGTACTCGGTGAGCTCCTCCGCCATCTTCTTCGTGAGCGTCGTGACGAGCACGCGCTCGTCGCGCTCGGCGCGCACGCGGATCTCCTCGAGCAGGTCGTCGATCTGCCCCTTCGTGGGCTTGACGACGAGCTTCGGGTCGACGAGCCCGGTGGGGCGGATGATCTGCTCGACGACGGTGTCGGCGAGCCCCATCTCGTACTTGCCCGGCGTCGCCGAGAGGTAGACCTTCTGCGGCGTGCGCTCGAGGAACTCGTCGAACTTCAGCGGACGGTTGTCGAGCGCGCTCGGCAGCCGGAAGCCGTGCTCGACGAGCGTGCGCTTGCGGCTCGCGTCGCCCTCGTACATGGCCCCGATCTGCGGCACCGTCACGTGCGACTCGTCGATCACGACGAGGAAGTCGTCCGGGAAGTAGTCGAGCAGGCAGTGCGGCGGCTCCCCCGCCTCGCGGCCGTCGATGTGCCGAGAGTAGTTCTCGATCCCCGAGCAGAAGCCGATCTGCTCCATCATCTCCAGGTCGAAGGTCGTGCGCATGCGCAGGCGCTGCGCCTCGAGCAGCTTGCCCTCGCGCTCGAGCACCTTCAGCCGCGCCTCCAGCTCGGTGCGGATGCGCTCCATCGCCGCGTGCATGCGGTCGGTGCCCGCGACGTAGTGGCTGCCGGGGAAGATGGAGATCGAGTCGTGCGTCTCGAGCACCTCTCCGGTGAGCGGGTGCAGCGTCGAGAGCGCCTCGATCTCGTCGCCGAAGAGCTCGATGCGGATCGCGTGCTCCTCGTACATGGGGATGATCTCGATCGTGTCGCCGCGCACGCGGAAGGTGCCGCGCGCGAACGCGACATCGTTGCGCTGGTACTGCATCGCGACGAACCGGCGCAGCAGCGCCTGCCGGTCGACGCGCATGCCGACCTGCAGCGCCACCATCGCCTCGAGGTACTCCTCCGGCGTCCCCAGGCCGTAGATGCAGGAGACGGTCGAGACGACGACCACATCGCGCCGCGACAGCAGCGAGTTCGTCGCCGAGTGGCGCAGCCGCTCGACCTCCGCGTTGAGCGACGAGTCCTTCTCGATGAAGGTGTCCGTCTGCGGCACGTACGCCTCTGGCTGGTAGTAGTCGTAGTAGGAGACGAAGTACTCCACCGCGTTGTTGGGCAGCAGATCGCGGAACTCGTTCGCCAGCTGCGCCGCGAGCGTCTTGTTGTGCGCGAGGATGAGCGTCGGCCGCTGCACCTGCTCGACGAGCCAGGCCGTGGTCGCGCTCTTGCCCGTGCCGGTCGCGCCCAGCAGCACGACGTCGGTCTCACCGCGGTTCAGCGCATCGGCGAGCTCCTCGATGGCCTTGGGCTGGTCGCCGGAGGGCTGGTACTCGCTCACGACCTCGAACGGCCGCAGGGCACGCGTCGGTTCCATGCCCCCAGCCTACGAGCGACCGCCGACACGCTCGGCGGTGAGCCGCTGCCAGAGGCGGTCCACCTGCTCGATCGTGCTCGCGAGCTCGCCCGAGGTGTCGATCACGACATCCGCCACCGCGAGCCGGCGCTCGTCGCTGGCCTGCGACGCGACGCGCGCCCGCGCATCCGCCTCGTCCATGCCCCGCAGCTGCACCATCCGGCGCACGCGCGTCTCGGCCGGAGCGTGAGCGACGACGACGAGATCCCACGGGTCGTCCGGCCGCGCCTCGACCAGCAGCGGCACGTCGTACACGACGACCGCCTGCGGGTCCGCGGCGAACGCCGCATCGAAGCGGCGCCTGGACTCCTCGCCCACCGCCGGGTGCACGATCGCGTTGAGCCGCTCCCTCGCGTCGGCCTCGGCGAACACGAGCGCCCCGAGCGCCGCCCGGTCGAGCGAGCCGTCGGCGCGCAGCAGGTCGGCGCCGAACTCGTCGGCGATCGCGGTCAGCACGGGCTCGCCGGGCTGCTGCAGCTCGCGCACGAGGGCGTCCGCGTCGACGACGACGGCACCGTGCTCCGCGAGCCGCGCGGCGACGGTCGACTTGCCGGACGCGATGCCGCCGGTGAGCGCGACGAGGGGCATGCGACGAGTCTGGCACGGCATACCCTGAGGAACCCTCAAGCGGGGCCTGCGCGTTCCGGCCCACGGCCTTGAGGACGCGCCCGTAGCGTCGCCGGTGGCAGCCGTCATCCGAGCGAGGAGCATCCCGTGCGCGCACTCCGGACCATCGCCCTCATCCTCCTCGCCTGCCTCGGCGTCGTCGCCGCGACGGGCGCGGTGCTGTGGAGCGCCTCGCTCGCTGGGCTCGCGCGCGCCGAGGTCGTCGCGACCGATGCGATGGCGCCGGACTTCACGGCGGGCGACCTCGTGATCGTCACGCGCGTGGACGCGGCGGAGGTGCGCGCGGGCGACGTCGTCAGCGTGCCGAGCGCCACGACCGGCGGCTCGCGGCTCGAGCGGGTCGTCGCGATCGAGGCGGTGGCGCCCGAGCGCTGGTCGGTCTCGACCGCCGCCGGCACCGCGGGCGCACCGTCTGCGCACGACCTCGGCGAGCTCGGATGGGCGCCGAGCCTGCGCCTGCCGGTGGTCGGCGGCATCGCCTCGGCGGTCATCGAGCCGGCCTACGCCATCCCGCTCGCCGCGGGCGTGCTGCTGCTCGTCACGGTCGCGCTGCTCGGCAGGGCGCCGACCGCGCCGGTGCGCCGCACCGCCTGAGGACGGCACCGCCCGGCCCGGCGCAGCGGCTGCGGGGCCGACGGCGGTGCACGAGGCCCGACGGGCGCTATCATCGAGCGCAATGCACCTGGTCACGTGGTGCGGATGCGGGGGGACCCATGCACGAGGACGTCGCGGTCGTCATCGAGGACGGCGAGGACATCCGAGAGCTGCTCGCGCAGGTCCTGACCCAGGGCGGCTTCACGGTGCACACCGCATCGGACGGCGCCACCGGGGTCGACCTCGTGCGCGAGCACGATCCGATCGTCGTGACGATCGACGTGAACATGCCGGGCATCGACGGCTTCGAGACCGCGCGGCAGGTCCGCGCGATCAGCACGGCCTACATCGTCATGATCACGGCGCGCGGCGACGAGATCGACACGCTCGTCGGCCTGCAGACCGGCGCCGACGACTACATCGTGAAGCCGTTCCGCCCGCGCGAGCTGCGGGCGCGCATCGAGGCGATGATGCGGCGTCCCCGCGTGCTCGCGTCGACGCATCCGTCTCCCCCGCACCCCATGGGGCCGCACCCGTCGGCGCCGGAGGCCGCGTCGGTGCGCAGCGCTCCCGCCCCGAGCGGCGGCGAGGCGCACTCCGCGACGTGGATCGAGCCCGACGCCGACCACGCGCCGCTCGAGCACCGCGGTCTGCGGCTCGAGCCGGGCGCTCGCGTGGTCGAGCTCGAGGGCACCGAGGTCGAGCTCACGCGCAGCGAGTTCGACATCCTCCGGATGCTGCTGGGGTCGGGTCGCCGGGTCGTGAGCAAGATGCAGCTCGCCGGCATGCTGCGCGGCGAGCGCGGCGAGCCGGACCACTACCTGAGCGAGCACGACGCGCGCGCCATCGAGGTGCACGTCGCGAACCTGCGGCGCAAGCTCGGCGAGTCCCCCTCCGAGCCGCGCTGGATCGAGACCGTGCGAGGCGTGGGCTACCGCCGCACGGCCTGACCGCCGAGCGCCGAGCCGTCGGCCTCGTCGTCCTCGCCGGCGACCGCGACGGTGACGTCGTCGCTCGCGATCGCCCGCTTGGCCGCCAGCCGCGCGGCCTCGAGCAGCGTGTCGCGGTCGTAGCCCGTGATGCTCGTGAGGCTCACGCCCATGCCGATCGGCGGCACCAC
>DASSWM010000042.1:0-3894 GCA_035704865.1 Agrococcus sp. | reverse complement strand
AGGGGCGTGTCGATCGATGAGGGGTCCACCATCTCGAGCGGTGTCATCGTGTGGTGCACTCCGTCGTAGGTGACGCGCATCGCGAGCCCCGACTCGGTCCAGCGAACGCCGTTGGCCGCTTCGTGGTCGACAGCCGACCAGTCCCAGCCGATGACCTCTGGGCCGCCGCACTGAGGAGGGTAGGAGGTGAGCATCATCGTGCACAGCATCGGGACGCCGGCGTTCGGGCCATCGTCGGCCTCGAGCACATCGCCGTACGCGAGGACCGGCTCGGTCGCGCTGGGCGTCGGCAGCTCCGCGAGCCGCGCCTGCGCCTCCTCGCCCGTGATCACGGGCGCCGCGGTGTCCATCGGAGGCTCCATGGCCGGCGGCTCGTCGGCGCCGCCGCGCAGCGCCGACACGACGAAGACGACGCCCGCCCCGTAGATCTCGTCGATCGCGGCCTGCACCGAGCCGTCGTCGTAGACGACCTCGACGACCACGGTGCCCTGCTCGCCGTGGGCACCCAGCACATCCGGCCGCTCGATCGCGAAGAAGTCTGCCTGCACCGCCTCGATGGTCGCGTCATCGAGGTCGCCGGCGGGCACCTCGATCGCGGGCAGCGTGATCGCCGCGGCGCTCATCGGCTCGCCCGTCTGCGTGAAGGTGGCAGCCTCGGCGTCGTAGGTGCCCTCGACGGCGACGCCCTGCACCCAGCGCACGCCGCCGGTCTCCTGGTGCTCGAACGCTGCCCAGTCCCATCCGATGAGCTCGGGCCCGTCGCACTGCGGCGGCGCCGATTCGGCCACGGGGCCGACGCACAGGATGGCGGTGCCGTCCTGCTCGAGCACCGTGGCGATCGCGAGCACGGGGGAGTCGGCGCTCGGGGTGGGGAGCTCGGCCAGCTGCGCCTGCACCTCGGCGCCGGTGGGGACGGGCGCCGCCGGGGCGCTCGCGCCGCCGCTGCCCGGCGATGCGCAGCCGGCGACCGCCAGGAGGATGGTGGCGGCCACGCCGCCGAGCACGATGCTTCTCATGGCCTCACGCTAGGCGCGGCCCGCGCGAAGCACATCCCAACCTTTCGCGCGATTCGGACGTCACGTCCGGCGACGAGCCGCGTGGGGGAGACAGCCGCGCGCCGCAGCAGCCGCCGTGGCGGCGCTCGGGTGGCCTCAGCGAGGCAGGCGGCCCTCGTGCAGCACGCCGTCGGGGTCGGCGGCCGCGCGGATGGCGCGCAGCCGCGCGAGGTCGTCGGGCGAGGCGCAGCGCTCGAGCGTGTCACCCGCCTCGAGGAACGTCGGCACCATCCGCTGCGATGCGCTCGGGCGCAGCAGCGCGTCGAGTCCCGCGAGGCTCGCAGCGCCGGGCTCGGGCGGCGTGCCGGGGAACTGCGGCGCGAGCCCCATCACGAGCCAGCGCGCGCCCTCGAGGGTCGCGAACGCGGGCCGCTGCGGCGCGTCGAGCGCCCCGCCGAGCATGCGCAGGGTGACGCCCACGAGCGCGTGCTGCGCCGGCTCGGCGTGGAAGGCGAACAGCGCGTCGATCGTGGCATCCTCGAGCCGCGCGAGCGAGATCGATGCGCCGCGGCCCGGCGACGGGTCGGTCGGCTCCATCGACTCCGCAGCCATCGCCGCCTGCGAGGTCGGGCCGAGCTGCTCGTGCTGCGGCGTCGCCGCCGCTCGCATCGCATCGAGCACGGCGAGACCGGCCTCGCTGAGCGCGAGCGCCTCGACCGTCACGAAGCTCTTGCCGCGCACGGCCTCCGGCAGCATCGGCGCGTCGGGCATGCGCATGGAGCTGACGAACACGTTCAGCCCCGCCGGCGCGTCGGCGGCGATGTCGCGCAGCGCACGCAGCACGGCAGGCCCGTCGGCGGCGTCGAAGGTGAGCGAGCCGCCGTGCAGGGTGGGCGCCTCGAGCAGCTCGAGCTCGAGCTCGGTGACGATGCCGACGACGCCGCCCGCACCGCGCAGCGCCCACATGGTGTCGGGGTCGGATGCGTCGTCGACGCGCTCGTGCGTGCCGTCCGGTCGCAGGATCCACGCGGCGCGCAGCGACTGGGCGCCGAGCCCGGCGGAGCGGCTGAGCCAGGAGTGGCCGCCGCCGAGCGTGTAGCCCGCCGCGCCGACGACCCGGCTCGTGCCCGAGGGGACGGCGAGCCCGGTGCCGGCGAGCGCTTCGATCACCGCACCCCACTGCACGCCGGCGCCGATGACCGCCAGGCGCGCATCCGCATCGATCTCGAGCCGGTCGAACGCCGCGGTGCGCGTGAGGATCGCGCCCTCGAGCGCGCTCGAGGCGCCGTGGCCGCTCGGCTGCACCGCGACGGTCGCGCCGCTGTCGCGCGCAGCGGCGAGGATCGCGCGCAGGTCGTCGACGCCGGCCGGGTGGGCGACGGCGGCGGGGCGCTGGTCGACCGAGAGGTTCCAGGGGGATCGCTCGGCGTCGTAGGCCGCGTCGCCGCGCAGCGTCAGGCGGCCGCTCAGGGAGTCGGCGAGGGCGGTGAGGGAGTCGGCAAGTGAACGGTGTTCGGCAGCAGTCACGAGCGCGAACGTACACCTGGCGACTGACGCGCACCACCGTCGAGTGATGCGAGGATCGAGGCGTGACCGATCGCGACGCGCTCTTCGAGCGGCTCCGCCGCCGGCCCGATGTCGAGGATCCGACGCTGCAGGCGCACGACGCCTCCGACGCGCTCATCCTCGACGAGGCCGCGAAGCTGCGGAAGGCGCTCGGCGACCTCGTCGTCATCGGCGACCGCCACGGCGCGCTCACGCTCGGCGCGCTGCACGCGGGCGCCGAGCACGTGCGCGTGCACCAGGACTCGATCGTCGCCGAGCGCGCCCTCGACGCGAACGCGGCAGCGCTCGGCACGGGCGGCGCCGGCACCTTCGCGCACCACGGCCTCGACGCATCCCTCGTCGACGGCGCCCGGCTCGTGCTGCTGCAGCTGCCCCGCTCGCTCGACGCGCTCGACGAGATCGCCGAGCTCATCGCTACGCATGCCGACGAGCGCGTGCACGTCGTCGCGGGCGGCCGCGTCAAGCACATGTCGATGAGCATGAACGCGCTGCTCGGCCGCTCGTTCGGCAGCGTGCACGCATCGCTCGGCCGCCGCAAGTCACGCGTGCTGCACGCCGAGGGCCCGAAGCGGCCCGGCATCAGCTGGCCCCGCAGCCGCCGCCACGCGCTGCGCCTGCCCGCGCTGCCGGACAGCCAGCTCACGGTCGTCGCGCACGGCGCCGCGTTCGCCGGCACGTCGATCGACATCGGCGCGCAGACGCTGCTGCAGCACCTCGACGAGATGCCGGATGCGTCGCACGCGGTCGACCTGGCGTGCGGCACGGGCGTCCTGGCCGTCGCGCTCGCGCTCGCGCGCCCGCACGTGCGCCTCCTCGCGACCGACGCCTCCGCCGCCGCGATCGCGTCGACGCTCGCGACGGCGCACGCCAACGGCGTCGCCGACCGCATCGACGCGCGGCAGGCGGACGGCCTCGAGGGCGTCCCCGACGCATCCGCCCCGCTCATCCTGCTCAACCCGCCGTTCCACGTCGGCGCCGCCGTGCACACGGGCATCGCCGAGCGCCTCATCGCCGACGCCGGCCGCGCGCTCGCGCCCGGCGGTGAGCTGTGGTGCGTGTGGAACAGCCATCTCGGCTACCGGCCGCTGCTCGAGCGCATCGGCGAGACCCGGCAGGTGAGCCGCAACCCGAAGTTCACCGTCACCGCGACTCGGCGGTGAGCGGCGGCGTGGACGCGACCCCTGCCGGCGCAGGCGACCCTCCGGTGAGCGCCGCGCGCGGGCGGCGCCGCGCGAGCGCCGCGCCCTCGCCGACCCCTTCCGGCTCCGCCGACCCGGCGCACCGGGCCGGCGAGGCCAGAGGGGGTCGGCTGAGCGCGCGCGAGTTCACGGCC
>DASSWM010000041.1:0-6489 GCA_035704865.1 Agrococcus sp. | reverse complement strand
TGACGACGCGCTCGATGAGCTGGGCGCTGCCGCGCGGCACGAGCAGGTCGACGAGGCCGCGGGCGCGCATGAGGCGGCCAGCGCCGTCGCGGCCGAAGCGGTCGATCGTCTGCACCGACTCGCGCGGCAGGCCGACGGCCTCGATCGCGCCCTGCATGGCGTCGACGAGCACGGCGTTGGTGCGCTCGGCCGCCGAGCCGCCGCGCAGCACGACGGCGTTGCCGGAGCCGAGCGCGATGCACGCGAGGTCGACCGTCACGTTCGGGCGCGCCTCGTAGATGACGCCGATGACGCCGAAGGGCACGCGCACCTCGGTGAGGTCGAGGCCGTTGGGCAGCGTGCGCTCGCGCAGCACCTCGCCGACCGGATCCGGCAGCGACGCCACGTCGCGCAGTGCTGCGGCAATGCCGGCGAGGCGTGCCTCGTCGAGCAGCAGGCGGTCGAGCAGGCCCGTGGCGAGGCGGCTCTCGCGGCCGCGCTCGAGATCCTCGGCGTTGGCGGCCAGGATCGCGGGCGCGGCGGCGTCGATGGCCTCGGCGATCGCCTCGATCGCGGCGTGGCGCTGCTGGGCCGGCGCGACGCCGAGGGCGCGCGAGGCGCGCTTGGACGCGCTCAGGAGCGCCTCGAACTCGTCGGTCGTGCGGGTCTCGGCCATGCCTCGATCCTAGGCGTCGACGGATGCGTCGGGCCGCGTGGCGCCGGACGGCGGCGGGATGAGGACCGGATGCCGGATCCGTCACCGGATGAGCACGAAACCGCCCCCGATCCGATGCGCGTCCTCATTCCGTGACGCGCTCCGCGCTGTCCGTGCCGCCGGAGCCGTCCAGGCGGCGCCCCAGCACGATCACGTCCTGCTGCGCGTAGCCGATGGCCCGGTAGCAGCCGGCCGCCGCCCCGTTGTCGGCCCGCACCATCAGCTGCAGCGCTCGACGACCGGCAGCACCGGCTACCCCTCGGGGTCGGGGTTCGGCTCGAACTCGGTGCCGAGCCGCTCCCCCGCGATGAGCCGCTCGAGCAGCGGTGTCGCGGTGACCGTGACGCGCACGCCGGCGTCGGCGGCGAGCCTGGCCGCATCCACCTTCGTCATCGCGCCGCCGGAGCCGATGTGGCTGCCGCTCGCGCCCAGGCGCACGCCCTCGAGCGGGTCGCCGTAGGGCACGACCTCGATCGGCTCGGAGCCGGGCTCGTCGGGCGGCGCCGTGCGCAGCGAGGCGATGTCGGAGAGCAGGATGAGCCGGTCGGCGCCGACGAGCTTCGCGACGAGCGCCGCGAGCCGGTCGTTGTCGCCGAAGCGGATCTCGTGGGTCGCGACCGTGTCGTTCTCGTTCACGATCGGCAGCATGCGCAGCTCGAGCAGCCGCTCGAGCGCGTTGCGGGCGTTCACGCGGTGCGAGTCCATGTCCATGTCGGAGGCCGTGAGCAGGATCTGCGCCGCGATCACCTCGTGGCGCGAGAGGCTGCGCTGGTATCGGTTCATGAGCACGTTCTGGCCCACCGCGGCCGCCGCCTGCTGCATCGGCAGGTCGGCGGGACGATCCTCGAGGCCCAGGAAGGGCATGCCGGTCGAGATCGCGCCGGACGAGACGAGGATGACCCTGCCCGTGCGGTGCAGGCTCGCGAGCCCGTCGACGAGCGGCTCGATCTGCGCGCGGCGCTCGCCGGAGATCGACGAGGAGCCGACCTTGATGACGATCAGCTCGCCCGCGCTGCGGTCGAGCGTCGTCATCCCTCCTCGTCCCAGCGCTGCACCTCGAACCCCTCGTCGTCGGTCCACACGCCGGCGTCGCGCTCCTCGGCGAGGCCGTCGCGGGCCGCCTGCTTCGCGTTCATGCGCTCGTGGTACTCCTCGCGGCGCTCCTGCGTCGTGCGGCGGCTGCTCGGATCCAGGCGCGGATCGGTGCCGCGGTTGCCGACGAGCTCGGCGGCGGAGGCGATGGTCGGCTCCCAGTCGAACACGATGCCGGCGCCCGGACCGATCACGACGGTCGCGCCCGGCACCGCGCCGGCCTTGAGCAGCGCATCCTCGGTGCCGAGCTTCGCGAGCCGGTCGGCGAGGTAGCCGACGGCCTCGTCGTTGCGGAAGTCCGTCTGCTGCACCCAGCGCTCGGGCTTGGCGCCCAGGATGCGGTAGATGGGGCCCTCGTGGGAGCCCTCGACCTTGACCGTGAAGCCGGCGTCGTCGACCGCGCGCGGCCGCAGCACGATGCGCTCCGGCTCGGGCTCGGCGGCCTTCGCGAGCCGGTCCGCCTCGACGATCTCGGCGAGCGCGAACGACAGCTCGCGCAGGCCCTTGTGGGCGACGGTCGAGATCTCGAAGACGCGGAAGCCCATCGCCTCGATGTCGCCGCGCACGAACGCGGCGAGCTCGGCGGCCTCCGGCACGTCGATCTTGTTGAGCGCCACGAGCTGCTGGCGCTCGAGCAGCGGCGTGTGCCCCGCCGGCACCGGGTAGGCCTCGAGCTCGCGCAGGATGACCTGCAGGTCGCTCACCGGGTCGCGGCCCGGCTCGAGCGTGGCGCAGTCGATCACGTGCAGCAGCGCGGAGGCGCGCTCGACGTGGCGCAGGAACTCGAGGCCGAGCCCCTTGCCCTCGCTCGCGCCCTCGATGAGGCCCGGCACGTCGGCGATCGTGTAGCGCGTCTGGCCCGACTCTACGACGCCGAGGTTCGGGTGCAGCGTCGTGAAGGGGTAGTCGGCGATCTTCGGCCGCGCGGCCGACATCGCCGCGACGAGGCTCGACTTGCCGGCGCTCGGGTAGCCGACGAGCGCGACGTCGGCGACCGTCTTCAGCTCGAGCCGGATGTCGGCCTCGACGCCCTCGGTGCCCAGCAGCGCGAAGCCGGGCGCCTTGCGCTTGTTGTTGGCGAGTGCGGCGTTGCCGAGCCCGCCCTGGCCGCCGGCGGCGACCACGAGCCGCATGCCCGGGTGCGTGAGATCCGCGAGCTGCTCGCCCGACGCATCCGTCACGACCGTGCCGACCGGCACGGGCAGCTCGAGGTCGGCGCCCGTGGTGCCCGAGCGGTGGTCGCCCATGCCCGGCTGGCCGTTCTCGCTCGCGCGGTGAGGCGAGCGGTGGTAGCCCAGCAGCGTCGTCACCTGCGGGTCGGCGACGAGCACGATGTCGCCCCCGTCGCCGCCGTTGCCGCCGTCGGGGCCGGCGAGCGGCTTGAACTTCTCGCGGCGCACCGAGACGCAGCCGTGGCCGCCGTTCCCGGCGCGCAGATGCAGCGTCACCTGGTCGACGAATGTCGCCATGCTGTCCTCCTCAGATGCGAGAACGGGGCGAGCCGAAGCCCGCCCCGTTCATCGCGATGTCAGTGTCGCGTCAGCGCCAGTCGAACTACTCGGCGGCTGCGACGATGTTGACGACCTTGCGGCCGCCCTTGGCGCCGAACTCGACGGCGCCCGCCTCGAGGGCGAACAGCGTGTCGTCGCCGCCGCGGCCGACGCCGGCGCCGGGGTGGAAGTGGGTGCCGCGCTGGCGGACGATGATCTCGCCGGCCTTGACGACCTGGCCGCCGAAGCGCTTCACGCCGAGGCGCTGCGCGTTCGAGTCACGGCCGTTGCGGGTGGACGATGCGCCCTTCTTGTGTGCCATCTCTGCCAGTCCCTTACTTGATGCCGGTGATCTTGAGGCGCGTGAGCTCCGAGCGGTGGCCCATGCGGCGCTTATAGCCGGTCTTGTTGCGGTAGTGCTGGATGCGGATCTTCGGGCCGCGCAGGTCGGTCACGACCTCTGCCGTCACCTTGACCTTGGCGAGCGCAGCAACGTCGGACGTCACCTTGTCGCCGTCGACGAGCAGCACGGGGGCCAGCTCGACGTTGCCGTTGTCGTCACCGGCGATGCGGTCGACGACGAGAACGGTCCCGACCTCGACCTTCTCCTGCCGGCCGCCGGCGCGCACGATTGCGTACACCACGTTGGATCCTCACTGTTGGAACGACTCCCGGCATGACCGGGACGAAGCTTGCAGCGCGCGCACGAGATGCGACTTGCGCCAGCGAACAACGATACAGGCTCGGAGCGCCGCCGGTCAACATGACGGGGCGGCGCGCCGCGCGGAGGCCGCGCAGTAGCGTGGCGGCATGGCGATCCTCGTCGACCACCCGCTCTGGCCCGCCCACGATCGCATGTGGGCGCACCTCGTGAGCGACGCGAGCCTCGACGAGCTGCACGCCTTCGCCCGCCGGGCCGGCCTGCCGGCGCGCGGCTTCGACCACGACCACTACGACGTGCCGGCCGAGCGCATCGACGACCTGATCGCGATGGGCGCCGAGCACGTGAGCCCCAAGGAGCTCGTGCGCCGCCTCATCGCGAGCGGCCTGCGCGTGAAGGAGCGCGACCGCCGCGACTAGCGCCCCTGGGGCACCCGGAGGCGCCCCAGGCGGCGGCTACTGGTCGTCGGGCTTCGCGGTGATGATGCCGCTCGAGGCTCGGCGCGAGCGGCGCGCCGCCTTGCCCGTGCCGGGAGCGGGCGCGGCGAGCGCGTCGAGCGCGCTGCCGAGCAGCCCGTCGAGGTCGCCCTCGCTGGCCTTGCGCGCCGGCTGCTCCTGCTTCGGCTCGACCGGGATGTCGAGGATCGTCACGACCGGCTCGGCCGCGACGGCCTCGACCGCCTGCTTCGACGGCTCGACGATGCCCGAGTCGACGATGCCTGAGGGCTGCTCGTCCTGCGACTGGCCGCGCGAGCCGCGTCCGCGACCCCGGCCCTGCCGGCCCTCGCGCTGGTGGCCCTGCGGCTGCTCGCCCTTCGCCTGCTGACCCTGCCACTGCTGACCCCGCGACTGATCGCGATCGGACTGCGCGGCCTGCGCGTCCTCGCCCGAGCCCTGGGCCGCATCCGCCGTGCCCTGCTCCCCCTCGGGGTGCTTGCCCTTGGCGGCCGAGGCGATCTGCGACAGGCCCTTGCGCATGTCGTCGGTGATCGCGTGCGTGCCGCCGTTGCCGCCCTGCTGGTGCTGGTGGTGCTGCTGGTGCTGCTGCTGGTCGTTCTGCTTGCCGCGGCCGCCGCGACGACGACCGCCGCCGTTGCCGCTGCCGCCCGCGTCGCCCTGGCGCTGCGAGCGCGAGACCGGCTCGTGGTGCACGATGATGCCGCGGCCGGCGCAGACCTCGCACGGCTCCGAGTAGGCCTCGAGCAGGCCGAGCCCCAGCTTCTTGCGGGTCATCTGCACGAGGCCCAGGCTCGTGACCTCTGCCACCTGGTGCTTCGTGCGGTCGCGCGAGAGGCACTCGATGAGGCGCCGCTGCACGAGGTCGCGGTTCGACTCGAGCACCATGTCGATGAAGTCGATCACGATGATGCCGCCGATGTCGCGCAGTCGCAGCTGGCGCACGACTTCCTCGGCCGCCTCGAGGTTGTTCTTGGTGACGGTCTCCTCGAGGTTGCCGCCGGCGCCGACGAAGCGGCCGGTGTTGACGTCGACGACCGTCATCGCCTCGGTGCGGTCGATCACGAGCGAGCCGCCGGAGGGCAGGAAGACCTTGCGGTCGAGCGCCTTGTCGATCTGCTCGGCGATGCGGAAGTGGTCGAAGGGGTCGTCCGTGCCCTCGTAGGGCTCGACCCGGTCGATCAGGTCCGGCGCGATCGCCTCGAGGTACTCGCGGATGGTGCTGAGCGCCTCGGAGCCCTGGATGACGAGCTTGTGGAAGTCCTCGTTGAAGACGTCCCGCACGATCTTGACGAGCAGGTCCGGCTCCGCGTGCAGGCGCAGCGGGGCCGAGCCCGACTGGCGCTGCTGCTGGATGCGCTCCCACTGGCGCGTGAGGCGCTCGACGTCGTTCGTCAGCTGCTCCTCGGTCGCGCCCTCGGCGGCCGTGCGCACGATGACGCCCACGCCCTCGGGCAGCACCTGCTTGAGGATCTTCTTCAGGCGCGCGCGCTCGGTGTCGGGCAGCTTGCGCGAGATGCCGTTCATCGAGCCGCCGGGCACCGATACGAGGTAGCGGCCGGGCAGCGAGATCTGGCTCGTCAGTCGGGCGCCCTTGTGGCCCACCGGATCCTTCGTGACCTGCACGAGCACGGTGTCGCCGGGCTTGAGCGCGAGCTCGATCTTGCGCGGCTGGCCCTCGAGCTCGGCGGCGTCCCAGTCGACCTCGCCGGAGTAGAGCACGGCGTTGCGGCCGCGGCCGATGTCGACGAAGGCCGCCTCCATGCTCGGCAGCACGTTCTGCACGCGGCCGAGGTAGACGTTGCCGATCAGGCTCGACTCCGACGACTTCGCGACATAGTGCTCCACGAGCACGCCGTCCTCGAGCACCGCGAGCTGCACGCGGTCGTGCTTCGAGCGCACGATCATCTGTCGCTCGACCGACTCGCGCCGGGCGAGGAACTCCGTCTCGGTCACCACGGTGCGGCGACGGCCGGCGTCGCGGCCCTCGCGGCGGCGCTGGCGCTTGGCCTCGAGTCGGGTCGAGCCCTTGACCTTCTGCGGCTCGGTGATGAGCGGCTTCTCGTCGTCGCCCGAGCGGCGCGATCGGCGCGAGCG
>DASSWM010000040.1:0-5090 GCA_035704865.1 Agrococcus sp. | reverse complement strand
GGACGTGGCCAAGCGCATCCGGGATCTCGACGGCATGGAGGCCGTGCGCGCCGCCCTCGAGCCCGGCGCGGGGCGCCCGCAGACGGCGCTCGCGGTGCGCTACACGCTGCAGTGCCTGGCCGAGCGAGCACCGGGCAAGAGCGTCGAGGTGCGCGTGCCGCCCTTCGGCGCGGTGCAGGCGATCGAGGGCCCCGGGCACACGCGGGGCACGCCGCCGAACGTGGTCGAGACCGACGTCGCGACCTGGCTCGCGCTCGCGACCGGGCAGGAGACGTGGGCGGATGCGGTGGGTCGCGGCGCCGTGCGGGCCTCGGGCGTGCGCGCCGACGTCTCGCACCTGCTGCCGCTCGTGCGGGGGTAGCCGGCCCGGTGGCCTGTGCGCGCGGGAGCCGCCGCGCGGACGAGCACGGGAGTCGGCGGGCATGCGTCGGGATCACGGCGCCGCGAACCGCTCGCCCGATCCCCGCCCGCGCACGCCATACTGAGGGCATGGCGCAGGTCGTGAGGTCCCAGGGCTGGGTCGGCCCCATCGTCACGATGGTGATCGGCGGCATCCTGCTGCTGAACGGCGTGCCCGCGCTCATCCAGTGGCTGCCGTGGATCGCGCAGACGGCGCTCGTGGCGGGTGCCGACTACGCGCTCGAGATCGCGCTCGTGCCGCTGCTGCTGGCCGGCGCGGCGAGCTTCATCGGCTTCCTCATGCTGCGCGGCGGCTTCGGCGCGCTGCGGGAGCGCATCCGCGGCGCGGGGCAGCGCGCTCGCGAGCAGGCGCGCCGGGAGGCGACGCAGCGCTACGGCGACGCGACTGCGCAGGCCGAGCACCTCGTGAACAAGGTGCCGGGGTCGTGGCGCGAGCGCATCCAGGCGGCCGCCGACGCGGTGGAGAAGGAGCGCGCGGCGCGCGCGGTCGACACCGCGCACCCCGAGTGGGAGGGCCGGCAGGCGCAGGGGCAGCAGCGCCCGCGGCAGCAGGCCCCGCAGGGCTACCAGGGGCAGGGGCGGCAGCAGGGACAGGGCCAGCGGCTGCAGCAGTCCTACGGGCAGCAGCAGCCGCAGCAGGGCCAGGTCCAGCGGGGCGCGGGCCAGCGTCCGCAGCAGGCCGGCCAGCAGAGCCCGCCGCCCGGATGGCAGCTGACGCAGCAGAGCCCGCAGCGGCAGCGCTCGCAGGCGCCGGGCGCCGAGCGGCTCTCGCGCATCGAGGAGCTGCGGCAGAAGGTCGACTCGCGCGCGCAGCAGCTCACGCAGGGCAGCGACGCGCACCACGCGGCCGAGCAGGCGCGCCGGGCCGCGCAGGCGGCGGCGCAGCGCATCCAGCAGGGCCTGCCGCTGCACCTCGACGAGGCGACCGAGGCGCTCGTGGGCAGGCTCGACCTGGCCGACGCCGAGCGGATCCGCCGGCGCGGCTCGTCGCTCACGCGCTCGTCGCTGCGCTCGTCGTCGCTCTCGCGCACGTCGCTGAGCCTCAACTCGCTGCGCCAGAGCCACCGCTGACGCGGCGCGCGCTGAACCCTCCGCACCTTCGGGCCAACGGCTCCTACTCGCCATTCGAACGAGCCGTTCGCCCGAAACCTGTGGCACGATCGCCCGCCGCCGACGCGCAACGGCCGCCGACGCGCAACCGCCGCCGACGCGCAACGGCCGCCGACGCAGCGCGGCCCCCGCACCAGGCGGGGGCCGCGGCCACGCTCAGCCGGTCAGATCGACCGGCTCAGCCGGTCAGAGCGACCAGAACAGCAGGATGCCGGCGAACACGAGCCCCGACGCGATGAGCGTCACGGTCGTGTAGCCGAGGATGTCGCGCATCTTCAGGCCCGCGATGGCCAGCAGCGGCAGCGCCCAGAACGGCTGGATCATGTTCGTCCACTGGTCGCCGTAGGCGACCGCCATGATCGGGATCGCCGGGTCGACGCCGAGCCGCTCGGCCGCGTCGAGCATGATCGGCGCCTGCACCGCGAACTGCCCGCCGCCCGAGGGCACGAAGAAGTTCACGAGGCCCGCCGACAGCAGCGCGAGCAGTCCGAACGTCGTCGGGTTGGCGACGGCGACGAACCAGTCGGAGAACACCTGGATGAGGCCCGAGACGGTCATCATGCCCAGGATGCCCGCATAGAGCGGGAACTGCAGCAGGATCTCGCCGACGTTGGAGGCGGCCTCCTTCGTGAGGCGGATGATCTCGAAGGGGCTCCGCACGAGCAGCATGATGAGCGCCAGGAACGACCAGTTCACGATGTCGAGCGTGATGGTGCCGCCCTGCACGAAGTGCACGATGAGGTAGGCGACGAGCGCGAGGCCGACGATGAGCGTGAGGATGCGGCTCGCGTCGATGCGGTCGGCGGGGGTGACGACCTCCTCCTCCTGCTCCACGAGGTGCTCGCGCGCGTCGATCTGCAGCTCGACGATCCGGTCGGTGCCGCGCGGCGCGACGAGGGAGAGCGCGACCGCGACGACCACGATCGTCGCGACGGCGCCGATCATGTTCGGCAGCGCGAACGTCGTCTCGGAGACGGGGATGACGGCGCCGCCGAGGTGCTCGGCGATGAACGAGTCGGGCGTCGCGGCCGTGAGCGGGCCGGAGCCCGAGTAGCCCATGTGCCACACGACGAAGCCCGAGAAGCCCGCTGCGACGAGCATCGGGAAGTGCAGCTTGAGGCCGCGCTCCTTGCCGTTCGCGGCGACCTCGCGCGCGAGCAGGCCGCCGACCACGAGCCCGAGGCCCCAGGTGATGAGCGAGGCGACCGACGCGATGATGAAGACGAAGAGGTAGGCCTGCACGGGCGTCTGCGGCAGCCCGGCGAGCCACGTGAGCAGCCTCCGCACGGGGCGCGTGTTCGCGAGCATGTGGCCCAGCAGCAGGATGAGCGCCATCTGGGTCATGAACGCGAGCAGGCCGGCGAGGCCGTCGCCCCAGCCCTTCACGAGGTCGACGGGGTTCGTCTGCGTCACCGTGAGCGCGAGCACCGCGACCACGAGGGTCAGGATGATCGCGAACACGAGCGCCGACGGGATCCACCGCTCGACGACGTTGTTGATCGGTCGCATCGCGCGAGCGAGCGGGGCGCCGGACTTCTTGGTCTCGGCAGTGGCGTTCGCCATGGTTCACCTCGTTGTGCGTGGGGTACGTGACGGGCCCGGGGGCACCAAGGCCGACCCTAGCGCTGTCTGATGACGGGCGGATGCGGTGGGCCGCCACCGCGCGCACGGCACGCAGGTGGGATGCTGAGTGGCATGGACCACACGCCCGATCCCGCTGCTGCGCCCGACGGCGGACGCTCCCACGAGGAGCGACACCACGACGTCGAGGTGCGCGTGCGGCGCTCGCCCAGGTACGGCGTCTTCATGGCGATCGGGGCGCTCCTGGGCGCCGTGATCGCCTGGATCGTGTCGGTGAGCATGCCGCCGGGCGTGAGCGAGACGGGCCAGCGCCTCGACACGACGCCCGTGATCGGCCTCGTGGTCGTGATGGGCTTCGTGCTGGGCGCGGCGCTCGGCGCCGTGGCGGCGCTCATCGCCGACCGCGTCCTGTCGAAGCGCGCGCACACGGCGACGGCGGAGCAGCTCGACGTGACCGAGACGGATGCGTCGGCTTCCGTGGCCCCGCCGCCGCACGTCGTCGAGGCGGAGTTCGAGCACCACGCCACGGTCGACCCGCAGGCCGGGCCGAGCGCGGAGGCTGACGCGGCCGACGACCCGCACGCGCTTGGGCGGAGCACGGAGGCCGACGCGGCCGGCGACCCGCACGCGCATGGGCGGAGCACGGAGGCCGACGCGAACGGCGACCCGTCGCCCGAGGAGCACGACCGCCCGCGCGGAGCCTGACGTGCCGGCCGGCCGCTCGCGCACCGGCGTGAACGCCGCTCGCGGGCAGAGCGGCGCGACGCGCGGCCGCGCGCGCCTCGGCATCGCGCACCTGCTCGCCTGGGTCGGCTTCGGCGCGGCGGCGGCCGCGATCGTGACGGATGCGGCCGGTCGCGCCGGCGCACCGCTCGCGCTCGCGCTCGGCACCGCCTGCGCCGTCGCCGCGGCCGCGATCGGCCTGCTCGCGCCCCCGCGGCTGCGGCCGCGCACGCTCGCGATCACGGCAGCCGCGATCGCGACGGCCGCCGCTGCCGCCGCGGCGGCGATCGCGATGCTCGGCCTGCCGCCGCACCTCGCCACCGTCGCGGCGCTCGGACTCGCCGCCGGCATCCACACCGCCGCGATGGGTGCCGCGGCCGCGGCCGACCCGGTGCTGGCCCCGCGCGTGCGCCCGGCGCCGACGCTGCTCGCGACCGCGCTCGGCGCTGCGCTCGTCGCAGCCGCGGGCCTCTGGGCGATCGGCGCGGGCGCGCAGCTCGTCGCGGCGGCCGTGCTGCTGCTGCTCGCCCTCGCGCTCGCGGCGGCGGCGGGCCCAGCCGCCGGGAGCCGCTCGTCGAGCCCCGAAACCGAGCAGGCGCCTCAGGATCCCCGAGCCCAGCCCGCGCAGCCGGGGCGCGCCCACGCGCGACCCCTGACGCCCGTCGAGCGCGCCCGCACCCTGCCCGTGCAGCTGCTGCCGCTGCTCGCGCTCGCGGTCGCCGGCGCGACGGCGGTCGCGGCGCTGCGTCCCGCCCTCTCCGCGCTCGGCGCCGACGATCCGCAGCCGGCCGGTCCCGCCGCGCTGACCCTCGCGATCGGGGCGCTGCTCGGGCCGCCGCTCGCGGTGCTCGCCGAGCGGCTGCTGCGAGCCCGCGGCCGTGCCACCGCCGTGCTCGCGACCATCGCGGGCGCCGCTGCGCTCGCGGCGCCGATCGCGCGGCCCGGAGTGCTGGACTCCGTGGCCGCGGCGATCCTCGGGGTCGCGCTCGCCGCATCCATCGCCCTCATCGAGCTCGCGCGGCGCGCGCAGCTGCGGCTGCCGCGGCTGCTGCCGCCGCTGCTCGTGCTCGCGGGCGCGGCCGGCGCCGTGCTCGCCGCGCTGCTGCTGGCCGCCGTGCCGCTGCCCGACGTCGTGCTCGGCGCGGCGATCGCGTGCCTCGTGGCAGCGCTGGGCGCCTGGGCGCCGCGCGGCGGCGCGTGAGCCGACGGCACGGACGGTTCCGCGGCGCAGACAGCACTGACAGCTCCGACAGCGC
>DASSWM010000039.1:0-12722 GCA_035704865.1 Agrococcus sp. | reverse complement strand
TCGCGACGGCGATCGGCGCCGCCGTCGTGCTGTCGCTGCGGCCTCCGGCGAGGGCGGATGCGTCCGGTGGCGCCGAGCGCGCCGCGCACGCGGACAGGGCGGCCACCCGCGCCTGATGGCAGGATCGGGCGCATGAGCAGCGCCGCAGAGCCCCGCACCGCGACCGGACGGGCAGACAGCGCCGCCGGGCCGGCCACCCGCGTCACCGCCCAGGCCGGCACCGCCGCCCGGCCCGAGGACGGCGCCCTCGGCGAGGTGCACCACGGCGCGCGCCTCGGCGTGCTCGACATCGGCTCCAACACCGTGCATCTGCTGATCGTCGACGTGCGGCTCGGCGGCCGGCCCATGCCGCAGCGCTCGCACAAGCGCACGCTGCGGCTCATGCGGTACCTCGACGAGCACGGAGCGATCGACGACGAGGGCGTCGACGCGCTCGTGACGGCGATCGGAGAGTGCGCAGAGATCGCGCGCGGCGAGCGACTCGACGACTTCGTCGTGATGGCGACGAGCGCGCTGCGCGAGGCGAGCAACGGCGAGGCCGTGATCGCCCACATCGAGCGCGAGGCCGGCGTGCGGCTCGACATCCTCTCCGGCCCCGACGAGGCGCGACTGACGTTCCTCGCCGTGCGCCGGTGGTTCGGCTGGGCTGCCGGTCGCATCCTGCTGCTCGACATCGGCGGCGGCTCGCTCGAGATCGCGATCGGCCAGGACGAGGAGCCCGACATCGCGCTGTCGGTGCCGCTGGGCGCCGGCCGCGGCACGGTCGGCTTCTTCCACGCCGATCCCCCGTCGTTGACCGACCAGCGGGCGCTGCGCCTCTACGCGAAGGGCGTGCTCGACGACGCCGTCGCCCAGGTGCGCCCCTTCGGCAGGCCCGACCACGTGATCGGGTCGTCGAAGACCATCCGCTCCCTCGCCCGCCTCGCCGGCAACCACCTGCCGGGCGTCGGCGACGCGGACCGCGCCGTGCTCACGCGCAAGCAGCTCGACGACTGGGTGCCGCGGCTCGCGCGCATGGATGCCACCTCGCGCACGGCGCTGCCCGGCATCACGCCCGATCGCACCTTCCAGGTGATCGCGGGCGGCATCGTGCTCTCGGAGGCGATGCGCGCGTTCGGCGTGAAGGAGCTCGACGTGAGCCCGTGGGCGCTGCGCGAGGGGCGCCTGCTGCAGATGCTCGACCGCGTCTGACGATGATCGCCGCCCTTGAGCTGCCCTGCGAGCTGCCGCTCGCCGGCTATCGGCTGCGCCGCGCCACAGCGAACGACCTCGTGTCGCTCATCGCCCTGATCGCGGAGGACCCGATCGCTGGCGCGCGGGGAGACACCGAGGCCGCGACCGCGATCGGCGACTACCGGGCCGCCCTCGCCGAGGCCGTCGCCGACGCGTCGAACGAGATCGTCGTGGGGATTGACGGGCGCGACGAGCTCGCTGCGACGATGCAGCTCACGCGCATTCCGGGTCTCGCGCGGCGCGGAGCGACGCACCGCGGGTTCAAGTACGAGGTGCGCTGACCCGCCGCACGCGACTCGCTGCCCGCGAACGTCGGAGCCGCACGCCGGCGAGATGGCGCTCGGGGCGCGGATACGGCGCGAACGAGCCTCGCGCGCCCGTTCGCGTCCGATGTGGACGAAGAGCGGCCGTCTGCGCCAGCTCGGGGGCCAGTCGCCGGACCCGCGGGAGCAGCTAGAACGGCAGCAGCGGGTCGACGCCCACCGCGAGGAAGACGAGCGTCAGGTAGGTGTTCGACGCGTGGAAGACGCGCATCGCGCGCAGCTCGGCAGCGCCCTTGATCGCGCGGCCGTAGAGCGCGTGCGCCTCGCCGACGAACCAGGCGCCCGCGACGATCGCGACGCCCGAGTAGAGCAGCCCCATGCCCGCGACCGGGATGAGCAGCAGCGTGCACGCGAGCGATGCCCAGGCGTAGAGGATCACCTGGATGCCGACCATCGGCCGGCCGCGCACGACCGCGAGCATCGGCACGTCGGCCGCCTCGTAGTCGTCGCGGTACTTCATCGACAGGGGCCAGTAGTGCGCGGGCGTCCAGAGGAACACGAGGACGAAGAGGATCCAGGCGGGCCAGTCGAGCGTGCCCGTCACGCCGGCCCAGCCGATCACGACCGGGAAGCAGCCGGCGATGCCGCCCCAGACGATGTTCTGCTCGGTGCGGCGCTTCAGCAGCATCGTGTAGACGAGCACGTAGAAGGCGATCGCCGCGACCGCGAGGGCGGCCGCGAGCCAGGTGGCGAACAGGCCGAGCACGAGCGTCGAGACGACCGCCATGGCCCACGCGAACACGCGCGCCTCGGTCACCGAGAGCGTGCCGGTCACGAGCGGCCGCTGCTGCGTGCGGTGCATGACCCGGTCGATGTCGCGGTCGAGGATCATGTTGAACGCGTTGGCGCTGCCGGCGCTCAGGAACCCGCCGATGAGCGTGGCGACGAGCGCGCCGATCGGCGGCACGCCGCCGGCGGCGAGGAACATCGTCGGCAGCGCCGTCACGAGCAGCAGCTCGATGACCCGCGGCTTCGTCAGCGCGACGTACGCGCGCAGCTTCACCGCCGCCGAGCCGCCCTGCCGCCGTCCCGCATCCGACGGCGTCGAGACGCCGGGCGAGGTCGCGTTCGACATGCAGCGGGATCCGTTCACGAGCGGGTGGAGGGGGCCGAAGGCCAACCGCCATCCTATCCGACCCGCGGGCGCCCCCTGCAGGAATCGAACCGGGAGCGAATGCGCTGGCTCACTATGCTGGACGGGTCGCAACGTCCGCCCCGCCGCGGCGCCTCCACACCCGCGCGGGCCGCCCGATGAAGGAGCCTCCTTGGCATTCGAATGGACCACCAACGACCAGCAGGCAGTCGACACCGCGCGCGTGCTCGCGGCCGACGCCGTCGAGAAGGTCGGCAACGGCCACCCCGGGACGGCCATGAGCCTGGCCCCCGTGGCGCACCTGCTCTTCCAGAAGGTCATGGACCGCGACCCGGCCGACGACCAGTGGATGGGTCGTGACCGCTTCATCCTCTCGGTCGGCCACTCCTCGCTGACGCAGTACATCCAGCTCTACCTCACCGGCTCCGGCCTCGAGAAGAGCGACCTCGAGTCGCTCCGCACGTGGGGCTCCCTCACGCCGGGCCACCCCGAGCACGGCCACACCAAGGGCGTCGAGATCACGACCGGACCGCTCGGCCAGGGCCTCGCATCCGCCGTCGGCTTCGCGTACGCGCAGCGCTTCGAGCGCGAGCTGCTCGACCCCGACACGCCCGAGGGCGAGAGCGCCTTCGACCACTTCACCTACGTGATCGCCGGCGACGGCGACCTGCAGGAGGGCGTCACGAGCGAGGCGGGGTCGCTCGCGGGCCACCAGCAGCTCGGCCGCCTCATCGCGATCTACGACTCGAACGCCATCTCGATCGAGGACGACGTCGACATCGCCTTCACCGAGGACGTCAAGGCGCGCTACGAGGCCTACGGCTGGCAGGTGCTCGAGGTGTCCTGGCGACAGGGCGGCGACCCCGTCTCCCCCGACTACGTCGAGGACGTCGAGGCGCTGCACGCCGCCATCGAGCAGGCGCAGGGCGAGACGGCCAAGCCGAGCCTCATCATCCTCAAGACCATCATCGGCTGGCCGGCTCCCACCAAGCAGGGCACGGGCAAGATCCACGGCTCGAAGCTCGGTGCCGACGAGGTCGCCGCCGTCAAGGAGGTGCTCGGCTTCGACCCCGAGCAGTCGTTCCAGGTGGACGACGCCGTGCTCTCCTACACGCGCGACAACGCCACGGCGCGCGCCGAGCAGGCGCGCGGCACATGGCAGGAGCGCTTCGACGCGTGGGCGGCCGCCAACCCCGAGCGCAAGGCGCTGCTCGACCGCCTGCTCACGGGCGAGCTGCCCGAGGGCGTCGACGCGGCGCTGCCGGTCTTCGAGGCCGGCACCGAGGTCTCGACCCGCGCAGCCTCTGGCAAGACGCTCAACGCGCTCGCCGACGTGATCCCCGAGCTGTGGGGCGGCTCGGCCGACCTCGCCGAGTCGAACAACACGACGCTCGAGGGCAAGGGCTCCTTCGCGCCCTCCGAGCACGGCACCAAGGCGTGGCCGAACGCATCCGCGTCGGGCCGCACGATGCACTTCGGCATCCGCGAGCACGCGATGGCGGCGATCCTCAACGGCATCGTGCTGCACGGCCCCACGCGCCCCTACGGCGGCACGTTCCTGATCTTCAGCGACTACCAGCGCCCCGCGCTGCGCCTCGCCGCGCTCATGGCCGTGCACCCGATCCACGTGTGGACGCACGACTCGGTGGCGCTGGGCGAGGACGGCCCGACGCACCAGCCGATCGAGCAGCTCGCGACGCTGCGCGCCATCCCCGGCTTCGAGGTCGTGCGCCCGTCGGACGCGAACGAGACCGCCTGGGCGTGGAAGACGATCCTCGAGCGCCGCGACCGCCCGGTCGGCATCGCGCTGACGCGCCAGAACATCCCCGTGCTCGAGCGCGGCGACGGCGAGGCCTCGGGCGACACGCTCGCGCACGCCTCGAACGTCGCGAAGGGCGCCTACGTGCTCGCCGAGGCGACCGGCGGCTCCCCCGACGTGCTGCTGATCGCGACGGGATCCGAGGTGCAGCTCGCGCTCGCCGCGCGCGAGCGGCTGCAGGCCGACGGCGTCGCCGCGCGCGTCGTCGCCGCCCCGTCGCTCGAGTGGTTCGCCGAGCAGTCGGACGAGTACCGCGAGTCGGTGCTGCCGGCGGCGGTCAAGGCGCGCGTCTCGGTCGAGGCCGGCTCGGCGCTCACGTGGCACGGCATCGTCGGCGACGCCGGCCGCTCGGTCGCGATCGACCACTTCGGCGCGAGCGCCGACTGGCAGACCCTGTTCCGCGAGTTCGGCTTCACGGCGGAGGCCGTGGTCGAGGCAGCTCGCGCATCCATCGACGCGGCTCGCTGAGCGAGCCGACAGGAGGCTAGGACATGAACGAGAACACACAGGCCCTCAGTGACGCAGGCGTCAGCATCTGGCTCGACGACCTGTCGCGCCAGCGCATCACGAGCGGGAACCTCAAGGAGCTCATCGCCGAGCGCAACGTCGTCGGCGTCACCACCAACCCGACGATCTTCGCGAACGCGATCGCGGCGGGCGAGGACTACGAGGCGGCCGTGCAGCAGCTCGCGGCCGACGGCGCGAGCGTCGACGAGGTCATCACGGCGCTCACGACCGAGGACGTCGCCGACGCGTGCGACATCTTCGCCGACGTCTACCGCTCGTCGGGAGGCGTCGACGGCCGCGTCTCGATCGAGGTCGAGCCCGGGCTGGCGCGCGACACCGACGGCACCATCGCGCAGGCGAAGATGCTGCACGAGCGGGTCGCACGCGAGAACGTGCTGATCAAGATCCCCGCGACGCAGGAGGGGCTCGAGGCGATCGCTGCCGCGACCGCCGAGGGCATCAGCGTCAACGTGACGCTCATCTTCTCGCTCGACCGCTACCGCGACGTGATCAACGCCTACTTGACGGGCCTCGAGCGGGCGCAGCAGGCCGGCCACGACCTGACGAAGATCCACTCGGTGGCGTCCTTCTTCGTGTCGCGCGTCGACACCGAGATCGACAAGCGGCTCGACGCGATCGGCACCGACGAGGCGACGGCGCTGCGCGGCAAGGCGGGCATCGCGAACGCGCGCCTCGCCTACCGCGTGTGGCTCGAGGCGTTCTCGACCGAGCGCGCGCTCACGCTGCTGGAGGCCGGCGCGAACACGCAGCGCCCGCTGTGGGCATCGACGGGCGTCAAGGACCCCGCGCTGCCCGACACCCTCTACGTGACGGAGCTCGTGGCACCGCAGACGGTGAACACGATGCCCGAGAAGACGCTCGCGGCCGTCGCCGACCACGGCGGGATCGCGGGCGACGCGATCTCCGGCCGCATCGACGAGGCGGAGGGCGTCCTGGACGCGCTCGAGCAGGTCGGCGTCTCGTACGTCGAGGTCGTCGAGCTGCTCGAGACCGAGGGGCTCGACAAGTTCGACGCCTCGTGGGGCGAGCTCGTGCAGACCGTGCGGGAGCACATGGGCCACGAGGGGACCGCGGCATGACGTTCACGATCACCGCCTCCGGCGCCGCCGCCGAGGCGATCGAGCGGGTCGTGCCGCAGCTCGTCGCCGACGGCGTGGCCGGCAGGCTCGTCGCGGGCGATGCGACCCTGTGGGGCGAGGCCGCCGAGCCCGAGGCGTCGATCCGGCTCGGCTGGGTCGAGGCGGCCGCGGGCAGCCGCGGGCTCGTCGACGACATCGAGGCGCTGCGCAAGCAGCTGCGCGAGCGCGGCGTCGACCGCATCGCGCTGGCCGGCATGGGCGGCTCGTCGCTCGCGCCGGAGGTCATCACGCGCACCGAGGGCGTCGACCTCACGGTGCTCGACTCGACCGACCCCGACCAGGTGCGCCGCGCGCTGCGCGACGGCCTGCAGCGCACCGCGCTCGTCGTCTCGTCCAAGTCGGGCTCGACGCTCGAGACCGACAGCCAGCGGCGCGCGTTCGAGGCCGCCTACCGCGACGCGGGCATCGACCCGACCGAGCGCATCATCGTCGTGACCGACCCGGGCTCCCCGCTCGACGCCGACGCGCGCCGCGCCGGCTTCCGGGTCTTCAACGCCGACCCGAACGTCGGCGGGCGCTACTCGGCGCTCACGGCCTTCGGCATCGTGCCCTCGGGCCTCGCGGGCGTCGACGTGCGCGAGCTCATCGACGAGGCGATCGCGGCCGTGGCCGAGATCAGCGAGGACTCCGAGCACAACCCGGGCCTGCGGCTCGCGGCCGCGATCGCCGGCACGCAGCCGCTGCGCGACAAGACGGGCATCGTCGCCGACGGCACGCACATCGTCGGGCTCGGCGACTGGGCCGAGCAGCTCATCGCCGAGTCGACCGGCAAGGAGGGCATCGGCCTGCTGCCGATCGTGCTCGAGAAGGACGCGCCCGAGCTCTCCGCCGGGCTGTCCGACCTGCAGGTCGTGCGCCTGGTCGGCTCGGCCCGCGAGGCGCGCGAGGTCGCGCCCGGCGAGGTCGAGGTCGCCGGCACGCTCGGCGCGCAGATGCTCGTGTGGGAGTTCGCCGTCGCGGTCGCAGGCCGCATCCTCGGCATCAACCCCTTCGACCAGCCGGACGTCGAGTCGGCGAAGATCGCCGCGCGCGGCCTGCTCGACTCGCTCGAGCCGCCCGCAGCGCCGGCCGCCGTGGATGCGGGGATCGAGGTGCGCGGCACCGACGGCGTCGCGCTCGACTCGGTCGACGCATCCATCGACGCCCTCCTCGCCCAGCTCGGCGACGGCGGATACCTGGCGATCCACGCGTACCTCGACCGCATCGGCCAGCCGCGCTTCGAGCGGCTCCGCGCGGCATTCGCGGCGCGCACGGGGCGCCCGGTCACGTTCGGCTGGGGACCGCGGTTCCTGCACTCGACGGGCCAGTACCACAAGGGCGGCACGCCGAACGGCGTGTTCCTGCAGCTGCTGGGCCAGCCGCACGAGGACCTGGAGATCCCCGGCAGGCCGTTCACGTTCGGCCAGTTGATCCAGTCGCAGGCCTCCGGCGATGCGAGCGTGCTCGCCGAGCACGGGCGACCCGTGCTCACGCTCACGCTCGGCGACCTCGACGAGGGGCTCGAGCGGCTCCTCGCCGCCGCGGCGCGATGACGGACCAGACGACCGGGGCTGCTGCGGCGGCCCCGGTCGACCCGGTCGCGGTCGCGCCCGACGCGGCTGTTGCGGCGCCCGCCTCTGCGCAGGCCGTCGCAGCCGTCGCGGCGTCGATCGCCGCGGGCAGCAACCCCCTGCGCGACCCGTCCGACCAGCGCCTCACGCGCATCCCGGGCCCCAACGCGATGACGTTCTTCGGCGTGACGGGCGACCTCGCGCGCAAGAAGCTGCTGCCCGCCGTCTACGACCTCGCCAACCGCGGCCTGCTGCCACCGGGCTTCGGTCTCGTCGGCTTCGGCCGCCGCGACTGGACCCACGAGCAGTTCGCCGAGGTCGTGCGCGAGGCCGTGCAGCAGCACGCGCGCACCTCGTTCCGCGAATCGGTCTGGCGCCAGCTCGCCGAGGGCATCCGCTTCGTGCAGGGCGACTTCGACGACGACGCGGCGTTCGACCGCCTCGCCGAGGTGCTCGCAGAGCTCGACGAGACGCGCGGCACGATGGGCAACCACGCGTTCTACCTCTCCATCCCGCCCAACGCGTTCCCGCTCGTGACGCAGCAGCTCAAGCGCTCCGGGCTCGCCGAGGGCGATGGCGACCGCTGGCGCCGCGTCGTGATCGAGAAGCCGTTCGGCCACGACCTGGCCTCGGCGCGCGAGCTCAATGCCGTCGTCGAGTCGGTCTTCCCGCCCGACAGCGTCTTCCGCATCGATCACTACCTCGGCAAGGAGACGGTGCAGAACATCCTCGCGCTGCGCTTCGCCAACGCGCTGTGGGAGCCGATCTGGAACGCCAACCACATCGACCACGTGCAGATCACGATGGCCGAGGACATCGGCGTCGGCGGCCGCGCCGGCTACTACGACGGCATCGGTGCGGCGCGCGACGTCATCCAGAACCACCTGCTGCAGCTGTTCGCGCTCACCGCCATGGAGGAGCCGGTCTCGTTCGACGCGGCCGATCTGCGGGTCGAGAAGGAGAAGGTGCTGCGCGCCGCGCGCGTGCCGCTGCCGCTCGAGCACTCGAGCGCGCGCGGGCAGTACGACGCCGGCTGGCACGGCGGAGCGCACGTGAAGGGCTTCCTGCAGGAGGAGGGCATGCGGCCCGACTCCGGCACCGAGACGTACGCCGCCATCAAGCTCGAGGTCGACACGCGCCGCTGGTCGGGCGTGCCCTTCTACCTGCGCGCCGGCAAGCGGCTCGGCCGCCGCGTGACGGAGATCGCGATCGTGTTCAAGCGCGCATCGCAGTACCTCTTCGAGGCATCCGACCTGCGCACGATGAGCGAGAACGCGCTCGTCATCCGCGTGCAGCCCGACGAGGGCGTGTCGATGCGCTTCGGCTCCAAGGTGCCGGGGCCCGGCATGCACGTGCGCGACGTCACGATGGACTTCGGCTACGGCCACGCCTTCACGGAGGAGAGCCCCGAGGCGTACGAGCGGCTCATCCTCGACGTGCTGCTGGGCGACCCGCCGCTGTTCCCGCGGCACGAGGAGGTCGAGCTCTCCTGGAAGATCCTCGACCCGATCGAGGACCACTGGGAGGCGCAGGGCGGACCGGTGGAGCAGTACCAGCCCGGCTCGTGGGGCCCGCCCGGGGCGCACGAGCTGCTCAGCCGCGACGGCCGGCACTGGAGGCGACCGTGATCATCCGACTCTCCCGCACCAACACCGCAGAGGTGCAGCGGCGCATGCTCGAGATCCGCGACGAGGGCGGCGTCGTCGCGCTCGGCCGCGTGCTCACGCTCGTCATCCACACGCAGATCGGCGCCGAGGAGGAGGCGATCCGGGCCGCCAACCAGGCGTCCCGCGAGCACCCGATGCGCGTCATCGTCGTCTCCCGCAACCCCGACCACATCAACGCCGGCGAGGAGCCGCGTCTCGACGCGGAGCTGCGCGTGGGCGCCGACGCGGGCGCGAGCGAGGTGGTGCTGCTGCAGTGCTACGGCGAGCTCGGCTCGCACCTGCTCGGCATCGTGCAGGGGCTGCTGCTGCCCGACGCCCCCGTCGTGGCCTGGTGGCCGAGCTTCATGCCCGAGCGCCCCTCGGGCTCGCAGCTGGGCGAGATCGCGCAGCGGCGCATCACCGACTCCGGCAAGCAGCCGGACGCGCACGCCGCGATCCTGACGCTCGCGGGCTGCTACGCGCCCGGCGACACCGACCTCGCGTGGACGCGGCTGACGAACTGGCGCGCGCACCTCGCGGCGCTGCTCGACCAGCCGCCCTACGAGCCGGTGCGCTCCGGACGGGTGACCGGGGATCTCGACAACCCGAGCGTGCACCTCATGGCGGCGTGGCTGCGGCTGCGGCTGCAAGTGCCGGTCGAGCAGCTCGAGGCAGGCGACACCCCGACGGGCTCGAGCGGGCTGCACGCCGTCGAGCTCGACCGCGACAGCGGCGTCTCGTCGCTCACGCGCGCACGGGACTCGGTCGGCGTGCTCGTGCAGCCGGGGCAGCCCTCGCACCACATCGCGCTGTCGACGCGCGGCCTGGAGGACCAGCTGGCGGAGGAGCTCCGCAAGCTCGACCCGGATGACATGTACCGTCAAGTGCTGCTGTCGATCGCAGAGGAGCCGAGATGAAGACCATCGTCGAACCCGACCGCGACGCGCTCGTCGAGGCGACCGCCGAGCGCCTCACGGCGCTGCTGACCGAGCTGACGTCGACGAAGGGCAGCGCGACCATCGCCCTCACGGGCGGCTCGGTCGGCATCGCGCTGCTGGCCGCGCTCGTCGATCGCGACATCGACTGGCAGCGCGTGATCGTCACCTGGAGCGACGAGCGATACGTCGCCGCCGGCTCCCCCGACCGCAACGCGCGCCAGGCGCGCGAGGCGCTGCTCGATCTCGTGCCGATCCCGGCCGAGAACGTGCGCGAGCTGCCCGCCGACGACGGCACGTCCCTCGAGGATGCGGCAGCCGCTGGCACGGCGCTGCTCCGAGAGCTCGGCACAATCGACCTGACGCTGCTGGGGATGGGACCGGATGCGCACATCGCGTCGCTGTTCCCCGGCCTGCCGGGCGTGCACGAGCAGGGCGCCAAGGTGATCGCGGTGCGCGACTCCCCCAAGCCGCCACCCGAGCGGCTGAGCTTCACGGTCGACGCGATCAACGCATCCGACCGTGTCTGGCTCGTCGTCGCCGGGGCCGACAAGGCCGAGGCGGTCGCGCTCGCGCGCAGCGGCGCGGCACCGGAGGCCGCGCCCGCCGGCACCGCGCAGGGCAGGGTCGAGACGCTCATGCTGCTCGACGAGGCCGCGGCGGGGTCGAGCGCGTCATAGCCCGCCGGCGCTGCCGGACAGCGAAGCGGCCGCCCTCGCATGAGGACGGCCGCTTTCGCGTTCGAGCGGGACGGCGTCAGCCGCGGCCCTCTGCGGAGCGCAGCTTCTGCAGCGCCTCGTCGAGCAGCTGCACCGCCTCCTCGGGGGTGCGGCGCTCCTTCACGTACGCGAGGTGCGTCTTGTACGGCTCGTTCTTCGCGACCGAGGGCGGGTTCGCCTTGTCGCGGCCGGCGGGCAGGCCGGTCGACGGGGAGTCGATGACCTCGGGGATCTCGTCCTCGGGCAGGTCGGCCGCGAAGTAGCGGACCGTCTCGTTGCCCATCGCGTCCCAGTAGGAGATCGCCACGCGCTCGGCGTGGAAGCCCCGGTCCTGCTCGCCCATGGGGCCCGCGCCGACGCGCGAGCCGCGGATCGCACTGCCTCCGGAAGCCATCAGATGCCCGCGAACTTCGTGATGAGCCCGAGGATCACGATGGACGCGACCCACGCGAGGCTCACGACGACCGTGATCGTGTTGAGGTTGCGCTCGGCAACGCCCGATGAGGTGATGCCGGAGCCGACGCCGCCGCCGAACATGTCGGACAGCCCGCCTCCGCGGCCCTTGTGCAGCAGGATGAACAGCGTCAGCAGCACCGAGGTGACGCCGAGGATCACCTGCATGATGATCTGGAGAATCTCCACTAGCCCTCTTCTCAATTCTCGACCGAGGCCGAATGCGCGGGCACGGCGCGACGCCTGCCCACGTGAAGTCCAACGAGCATCCTACCGCAGGGATTCCCGGCGCCTCCGTCGGGTCCCCGCGCGCCGCTCAGGTGCCGACGTGCTGCTGGTAGCGCGCGATCGCGGCGAACTCCGCCGCGTCGAGGCTCGCGCCGCCGACGAGCGCGCCGTCGACGTCGGCCTCCCGCATGAAGCCGGCGATGTTGCCCGACTTCACGCTGCCGCCGTAGAGGATGCGCGTCGCAGCCGCAGCCTCGTCGCCCCGCACCTCGGCGATCGTCTGCCGCAGCGCCTGGCACACCTGCTGCGCCTGCGCCGACGTCGCGGCCTGGCCCGAGCCGATCGCCCAGACCGGCTCGTACGCCACGACGATCTCGCCGCTCGCGGGCAGCTCCGCCAGGACGTCGCGCAGCTGCTGCACCGGCACCGCCGATGCGCCGTGCTGCTCGAGGTCCTCCGCCGTCTCGCCCACGCAGATCACCGGGGTGACCCCGTGCTTGAGCGCGGCGGCGGCCTTCTTCCCGACCAGGGCATCCGTCTCGCCGTGCTCCTGCCGGCGCTCGGAGTGCCCGACGATCGCGTAGCTGCACTCGAGCTTCGCGAGCATCGCGGCCGACACCTCGCCCGTGTGCGCGCCGGACTCGTGCTGCGAGACGTCCTGCGCGCCGAAGCGCAGCTCGAACTTCTCGGCCGAGATGAGCGTCTGCACGCTGCGCAGGTCGGTGAAGGGCGGGAAGACCGCCACCTCGACGGCCGCGTGGTCGTGCTTGCCGTCCTGCAGCGTCCAGGCGAGCTTCTGCACGAGCGCGATCGCCTGCAGGTGATCCTGGTTGAGCTTCCAGTTGCCCGCGATGAGCGGAGTGCGGTCTGCCATCATCGTCCTTCCCAGCCGAGTGCTTCGAGTCCCGGCAGCCTGGCGCCCTCGAGGAACTCGAGGCTCGCGCCGCCGCCGGTCGAGATGTGGCCGAAGTCGTCGTCCGCGAAGCCGAGCTGCCGCACGGCCGCCGCGGAGTCGCCGCCGCCCACGACGGCGAGGCCGCTCGTCTCGGTGAGCGC
>DASSWM010000038.1:0-7007 GCA_035704865.1 Agrococcus sp. | reverse complement strand
CTGAGCGCGCACGGCGGCGCCCGTGCTCGCCACTATGCTTGATGCCAGTGTCGCCGCGGAGTGCCTGCGGCGTGCCCGGAGATTCGAAAGAGGCGATCGATACCGTGTCCACCCCTGCGGACGACAACGATTTCGGAGCGAACGAGTGGCTCGTCGAGGAGCAGTACCAGCTCTTCCTCAAGGACAAGGACTCGGTCGCGAAGTCGTGGTGGCCCATCCTCGAGCGATACGGCGCGCAGCGCGGCGCCGGCGGCGCCGCGACGAGCATGAGCGAGTCGTCGAAGCCCGCGCCGGTGCAGCCGGCTGCGGACGCGCCCGCCGCTCCCGCCACTGACGCGCCGAAGCCGCAGCCGTCGTCGGCGCCCGCGCCGCCGCGCAAGCCCGTGCGCAGCGGCTCCCGCCCCGACCAGCCGGTCGACTCGGGCGAGGGTCAGCGCGCGCAGGACGCGCCGCAGGAGGACACCGAGAACCAGGCGGAGACGCCCGCGCCCGCGAAGGCCGACGGCGGCATCGTCGCCAAGACGACCGCGCAGGCCGCGCGGCCGAAGCCCGTGCCCGCCGATGCGCCGACGCCCGAGTCGAAGAAGGCCGTCGCGGCCGGCAAGGCCGAGGAGCAGCCCGCCGACGAGCCCGTCGTCACGACGCTGCGCGGCATGCCGAAGACGCTCGCGGCCAACATGGACAAGTCGCTGCAGATGCCGACCGCGACGAGCGTGCGCACCGTGCCGGCGAAGCTCATGATCGACCAGCGCATCGTGATCAACAACCACCTGCGCCGCACGCGCGGCGGCAAGGTCTCGTTCACGCACATCATCGGCTACGCGCTCATCCAGGCGCTCAAGGCCTTCCCGAGCCAGAACGTCTACTACGACGTCGTCGACGGCAAGCCCGCGATGGTCGCGCCGCCGCACATCAACCTCGGCATCGCGATCGACATCCCCAAGCCCGACGGCACGCGCGCGCTGCTCGTGCCGAGCATCAAGCGCTGCGAGTCGATGGACTTCTCGGAGTTCGTCGACGCGTACGAGGCGCTCGTGAAGAAGGCGCGCGCCAACAAGCTCGACGCCGGCGACTTCGCGGGCACCACCCTCTCGCTCACCAACCCCGGCGGCATCGGCACCGTGCACTCGGTGCCGCGCCTCATGCCGGGCCAGGGCTGCATCATCGGCGTCGGCGCGCTCGACTACTCGGCCGAGTTCATGGGCTCGAGCACCGAGGCGCTCGCGAACGCCGGCATCGGCAAGACCGTCACCCTCACCTCGACCTACGACCACCGCGTCATCCAGGGCGCGGGCTCGGGTGAGTTCCTGAAGATCGTCCACGGCCTCATCGTGGGCGAGCAGGACTTCTACAAGGGCATCTTCGCCGACCTCCGCATCCCCTACGAGCCGATCAAGTGGTCGACGGATGTCGCGGTGCGGGAGGCGGACGAGCTCTCGAAGCAGACGCGGGTGATGCACCTCATCAACTCGTTCCGCGTGCGCGGCCACCTGATGGCCGACATCGATCCGCTCGAGTACGTGCAGCGCACGCACCCGGACCTCGAGATCGAGCAGCACGGCCTGTCGTTCTGGGACCTCGACCGCGAGTTCGTCACGGGCGGCTTCGGCGGCAAGCGCTCGGCGCTGCTGCGCGACATCCTCGGCGTGCTGCGCGACTCGTACTGCCGCACGATCGGCGTCGAGTACATGCATATCGCCGACCCGGCGCAGCGGCAGTGGTTCCAGAGCCACCTCGAGGTGCCGTACGTCAAGCCCACGCACGACGAGCAGATGCGCATCCTGCGCAAGCTCAACGAGGCGGAGGCGTTCGAGACGTTCCTCCAGACCAAGTACGTCGGCCAGAAGCGCTTCTCGCTCGAGGGCGCCGAGTCGATGATCGCCTTCCTCGACGCGGTGCTCGCGGGCGCCGCCGAGTCGGGCCTCGACGAGGTCGCGATGGGCATGCCCCACCGCGGCCGCCTCAACGTGCTCACCTCCATCGCCGGCAAGACCTACGGCCAGGTGTTCCAGGAGTTCGAGGGCGCCGCCGTCTTCCAGGGCTCGGGCGACGTGAAGTACCACCTGGGCAACGCGGGCGAGTTCACGGCCGCCGACGGCTCGACCGTGCCGGTCTACCTCGCCGCGAACCCCTCGCACCTCGAGGCGGTCAACGGCGTGCTCGAGGGCATCGTCCGCGCGAAGCAGGATCGCATCGGCGACGGCGAGCACTCCGTGCTGCCGATCCTCGTGCACGGCGACGCGGCGAACGCGGGCCAGGGCGTCGTCTTCGAGACGCACCAGCTCTCGCAGCTGCGCGCCTACAAGACCGGCGGCACGATCCACCTGGTCGTCAACAACCAGCTGGGCTTCACGACGCCGCCGTCCGAGTCGCGCTCGTCGACCTACGCGACCGATGTCGCGAAGTCGATCCATGCGCCCGTCCTGCACGTGAACGGCGACGACCCCGAAGCCGTCGTGCGGGTCGCCGAGCTCGCGTTCCAGTACCGCCAGGAGTTCAAGCGCGACATCGTCATCGACCTCATCTGCTACCGCCGGCGCGGGCACAACGAGGGCGACGACCCCACCATGACGCAGCCGCTCATGTACTCGCTCATCGAGCAGAAGCGCTCGGTGCGCACCCTCTACGCCGAGAACCTCGTCGGCCGCGGTGACATCACCAAGGAGGAGTACGAGGCGGCGCAGGCCGACTTCCAGGGCAAGCTCGAGCAGGCCTTCATGGAGACGCACGCGGCCGCCACCGGCTCGATGCCGATCGTGCAGCCCGAGCCGGCCGAGGCGACCGGCGAGCCGGAGACCACCGGTGTCGACGCATCCGTCATCCACGCGATCGGCGATGCGCACGGCAACCCGCCCGAGGGCTTCAAGGTGCACCCGAAGGTGCGGCAGGTGCTCGACAAGCGCGTGAAGGCCAGCCGCGAGGGCGGCGTCGACTGGGCGTTCGGCGAGCTGCTCGCGCTCGGCTCGCTGCTGCTCGAGGGCACGCCCGTGCGCATGTCGGGCCAGGACACGCGCCGCGGCACGTTCGTGCAGCGCCACGCGGTCATGCACGACCGCCACAACGGCCAGGAGTGGCTGCCGCTCGCGAACCTCGGCCAGGAGCAGGCGCGCCTGTCGATGTACGACTCGCTGCTGAGCGAGTACGCGTCGATGGCGTTCGAGTACGGCTACTCGGTCGAGCGGCCCGACGCGCTCGTGCTGTGGGAGGCGCAGTTCGGCGACTTCGCCAACGGCGCGCAGATCGTGATCGACGAGTTCATCGCCTCGGCCGAGCAGAAGTGGAACCAGCACTCGTCGCTCGTGCTGCTGCTGCCGCACGGCTACGAGGGCGCGGGGCCCGACCACTCGTCGGCGCGCATCGAGCGCTTCCTGCAGATGGCCGCCGAGAGCAACATGACGATCGCGCGGCCGTCGACGCCGGCGAACCACTTCCACCTGCTGCGGCGCCAGGCGTACGCGCGTCCCCGCAGGCCGCTCGTGGTCTTCACGCCGAAGGCGATGCTGCGCCTGCGCGACGCGACGAGCTCGGTCGAGGACTTCACCGGCGGCCGCTTCCAGCCGGTGATCGACGACCAGCAGGTGCAGGATGCGGGGGCCGTCACGCGCGTGCTGCTGCACTCGGGCAAGGTCCACTACGACCTCAAGGCGGAGATCGCCAAGCGCGAGCGCACCGACGTCGCGCTCGTGCGCGTCGAGCAGCTCTACCCGCTGCCGGTCGACGCGATCAACGCCGCGGTCGACCGCTACCCGAACGCCGAGCTCGTGTGGGTGCAGGAGGAGCCGCTCAACCAGGGCGCCTGGCCGTTCGTGCACCTCGTGCTGCCGCGCCACCTGCACGGCAAGACGCTCAAGGTCGTCGGGCGCCCGCAGTCGGCGAGCCCCGCGACCGGCTCTGCCAAGCGCTCCGCGCGCGAGCTCACGGCCATCCTGGAGACCGCGCTGGGCTGATCGAGCGCGGCTCGGGCGGCGCTGCGCCCCGCCCGAGCCGGCTCCAACCTCAGCAAAGCCTCAGCAGGCAGAGATCCCCGCACCCGAGAGGTGCGGGGATCTTCAGTCCCCAGCCGTTGGCATCCGTCGCAAGTTTGCGCATACTGTTATCAAACAGTGTTATCGCAAAGACCGCGAGCGCATCTCCGGTCGACGGGAGTGGGTGGCGCAGGTGCAGAGGGCGATTCGGCCGACGACGACGAGGCTCGTGCCCCGGCGCGTCGGCGGGGCGGGCTCGATCGCCGCGGCGGCGGACCGGCTCCCCTCGTTCGCGCTCCCGGGCGCGCAGTCGCCGCGCTCGACGCCGGCGCTCGCTCGCAGGCTGCGGTGGGAGCGCCGCGCACGTGCGCGGCTGGCCGCGACCGATGCCGTGGTCGTGCTGCTGACGACCGTGCTCGTCGCGCTCGGCGCCCCGGTCGCCGCCCTGGCGGCGGACGCCGGAGCCGCGCTGCCACAGACCGCGCTCGCCGCGCTCGCGCTCACAGCCGTCGTCTGGCTGGTGGCGCTCGCGGGCGTGCACTCGCGCGAGCCCGCGATCCTGTGCGACGGACCGACCGAGTACCGCCGGGTCGTGCACGCGACGGCACTCGCATTCGGCGTGCTCGCGGTGCCGTGCCTCGCGCTCGACTGGCCCGACCTGCGCGTGCAGCTGCTCGCAGCGCTCCCCATCGGGCTGCTCTCACTGCTCATCGGCCGCTGGCAGTGGCGCCGCTGGCTGCTGAGCCGCAGGCGCGAGGGCGAGCTCGCGCCGCGCACCATCCTCGTGGGCGACCGGGACGAGGTGGCGTACGTGCTCGAGCGGCTCGCCGGCACGCGCGACCTGGGCTACCACGTGCTGGGCGCCGCCATCAGCGGCGAGCCGGGCGATGCCCTGTGGCTCGGCGGCCGCCGGATCCCCGTGCTCTGCTCGAAGGAGTCGCTCACCGAGACCGCCGAGCGCATGGGCGCCGACACCGTCATCCTGGCGAGCAAGCCCGACGCCGATCCCGAGTACCTCACGCGCCTGAGCCGCCAGCTGGAGGGCACGTGCGCAGAGCTCGTGCTCTTCTCGAGGCTGACCGACGTCGCGGGCCCGCGCATCTCCTTCCGCCCGGTCGACGGCCTGCCGCTCATCCAGGTGCGCATCCCCACCTTCGACGGCGGCAAGCACGTGCTCAAGCGCGCGCTCGACATCGTCGTCTCGGCCTTCGCGATGGTGGCGGTGGCGCTGGCGGCCGTGCCGATCGCGATCGCGATCAAGCTCGACTCCCCCGGCCCCGTGCTGTTCCGCCAGCAGCGCGTCGGCAGGGACGGCCGCACCTTCGCGATGCTGAAGTTCCGCACCATGCGCGCCGACGCCGAGCAGCAGCTCGCGGCGCTCAAGCCGTGGAACGAGGGAGCCGGCCCGCTGTTCAAGCTGCACGACGATCCGCGCATCACGCGGGTCGGCCACTTCCTGCGCAGGCACTCGCTCGACGAGCTGCCGCAGTTCTGGAACGCGCTCGTGGGCGACATGAGCGTCGTCGGACCCCGCCCGCCGCTGCCCGACGAGGCGACGACGTACGACGGCGTCGTGCTGCGGCGCCTGTACCTGAAGCCCGGCATCACCGGACTGTGGCAGATCAGCGGGCGCAGCGACCTGGCGTGGGAGGAGAGCGTGCGCCTCGACCTGCGCTACGTCGAGAACTGGTCGGTCATGCAGGACCTCATGATCATCTTCCGCACCGCGCGCGTCGTGGTGCATCCTTCCGGCGCGTACTGAGGCGGCCCCATGCGCATCGCGATGCTCGGGACCCGCGGCGTCCCGGCCGCCTACGGCGGCTTCGAGACGGCGGTCGAGGAGATCGGCGCCCGGCTGGCCGTGCGCGGTCACGAGGTCACCGTCTACGGCGACCGCACGCATCCGCACGTCACGGAGCACCTGGGCATGCGAGTCGTGCACGTGCCCGCGGTGCCCGTGAAGCAGCTCGAGACGCTCAGCCGCTCCGGGATCGCCACGACGCTCGCGATCACCGGGCCGCGCCCCGATGCCGCGTTCGTGTTCAACGCGGCCAACGCGCCCTACGTCGCCCTGCTGCGCGCTCGCGGCATCCCCGTCGCGGTGCACGTGGACGGGCTCGAGTGGCGGCGCGCGAAGTGGGGCGGCGCGGGGCAGGGCTACTACCGCTGGGCCGAGCAGCGCTCGGTGCGCAGCGCCGACGCGCTCATCGCCGACGCGCCGGGCATCGCCGACTACTACGCGCGTGAGTTCGGCGCCCCGACCGAGCTCATCCGGTACGGCGCGCCCGTGCTGCACCGCTGCGCGGCGCGCCCGCTGCTTGAGCTCGGGCTCGAGCCCGACGGATTCCACGTCGCGGTGGCCCGCTTCGAGCCCGAGAACCACGTGCTCGAGATCGTGCGGGGCTACCGGCGCAGCGCCGCGCACCTGCCGCTCGCGGTCGTGGGTTCGGCGCCCTACAGCGCGGCATACACGCGAGCGGTGCACGAGGCGGCCGAGGGAGACGATCGTATTCGCCTGCTCGGGGGCGTCTGGGATCAGGAGCTGCTCGACGCGCTCTACGCGCATGCCCGCACGTACATCCACGGCCACTCGGTGGGCGGCACGAACCCGTCGCTGCTGCGCGCGATGGGCGCCGGCACCGCGGCGATCGCGTTCGACGTCACCTTCAACCGCGAGGTGCTCGACGACGACGCGTGGCGCTTCGCCGACGAGGCGCAGCTCGCTGCCGCGATCGAGGACGCAGAGGCCGACGACGCGCTCGTCATCGCGCGCGGCCTGCGCGCGCACGAGCGGGCCGCCGCGCAGTTCCGCTGGGGCGACGTCGCCGACGGCTACGAGGCGCTGGCCCGGCGCATCGCGGACGGCGAGTCGATCCACCCCCGGCTGCGGCACGCCCGCCGTGCCGCGCCCGATGCCCGCTCCGACGCCGTGCTGCTGTGAACGAGCACGCGGTCGACCCGGCGCGACCGGCAGCGGGGGGCACGAGCGCGGACGCGCCGCCCGCGCTGACACTTGTCACCGTCGTGTTCGAGCCGGAGCTC
>DASSWM010000037.1:0-18430 GCA_035704865.1 Agrococcus sp. | reverse complement strand
CACCAGGGCAACGTCGCCGCTCGCGGCGGCGTGGTCGAGGACCAGATCGATGCCGAGGGCAAGCACGTCATCGTGATCGGCGGCGGCGACACCGGCTCGGACTGCATCGGCACGGCGCACCGGCAGGGCGCGCTGTCGGTCACGAACCTCGCGATCGGCGTGCAGCCGCCGTCCGAGCGGCCCGAGCACCAGCCGTGGCCCGTGCACCCGACCCTGTTCGAGGTGCAGACGAGCCACGAGGAGGGCGGCGAGCGCGAGTTCCTCGCCTCGACCGTCGAGTTCCTCGCGAACCGCGCGGGCGAGGTGCGCGCGCTGCGCATCGCCGAGACCGAGGTCGTCGACGGCGCCCGCCGCCCGAAGGCCGGCACCGAGCGCGAGATCCCGGCGGATCTCGTGCTGCTCGCGCTGGGCTTCACGGGGGCGGATGCGTCGATCGGCGAGGCGCTCGACGTCCCGTTCGAGCGCGGGGTGCCGCAGCGGCGGGCCGACTTCTCGACCGAGCGGGCGGGCGTGTTCGTCGCGGGCGACGCCGGCCGCGGCGCATCGCTCATCGTGTGGGCGATCGCCGAGGGCCGCGCGGCGGCCGCGGCGGTCGACGCCTACCTCGAGGGCTCGAGCGAGCTGCCGGCGCCCGTGCGGGCGACCGATCGGCCGTTCGCGGCGTGAGGGATGCGCCCGGCAGCGAGCCGGGCGCACCCCTGGCAGGATGGAACCGTTCGTGCCGAACCCACCCAGGCGGCGCGATGACGAAAGCGAGAATCGATGAGACGAGCCAAGATCGTCGCGACGTGGGGGCCGGCCATCGCCGGCTACGAGCAGACGAAGGCCGCGATCGCGGCCGGCGTCAACGTCGCGCGCATGAACCTGAGCCACGGCGAGCGCAGCGTGCACGAGGGGGTGTACGCAGATCTCCGGCGCGCGAGCGACGAGCTCGGCACGCCGATCGGCATCCTGGTCGACCTGCAGGGGCCGAAGATCCGCCTCGGCAAGATCCCCGGTGGGCCGTTCGAGCTCGCCGAGGGCGACCGCTTCACCATCACGATCGACGAGATCGAGGGCGACGGCGAGCGCGCCGGCACGACCTTCAAGGGCCTGCCGGCGGATGTGAAGCCGGGCGACCCGCTGCTGGTCGACGACGGCCGCATCGTGCTGCGCGCGGTCGAGGTGACCGAGCGCGAGGTCGTGACCGAGGTGGTCGTCGGCGGCCCCGTGAGCTCCAACAAGGGCATCAACCTGCCCGGCGTGGCGGTCAACGTGCCGGCGCTGAGCGACAAGGACGAGGAGGACCTGCGCTGGGCGCTCAACCTGGGCGCCGACATCATCGCCCTCTCGTTCGTACGCGACGCCGCCGACATCGAGCGCGTGCACGCGATCATGGACGAGGAGGGCAGGAGGCTGCCCGTCGTCGCGAAGATCGAGACGCGTCCCGCGGTCGACGACTTCGAGGGGATCCTCGAGGTCTTCGACGCGGTGATGGTGGCGCGCGGCGACCTCGGCGTCGAGCTGCCGCTCGAGCAGGTGCCGCTCGTGCAGAAGCGCGCGATTGAGATGGCGCGCCGCTGGGCGAAGCCCGTCATCGTCGCCACGCAGGTGCTCGAGTCGATGATCGAGAACCCGCGCCCGACGCGCGCCGAGGCGAGCGACTGCGCCAACGCCATCCTCGACGGGGCGGATGCCGTGATGCTCTCGGGCGAGACGAGCGTCGGCAAGCACGCCATCACCACGATCGAGACGATGGCCCGCATCGTCACCGCGGCGGAGGAGCAGGGCCTCGGCCGCATCCCGCCGCTGGGCACCAAGCCGCGCACGCAGGGCGGCGCGATGACGCTCGCCGCGCTCGAGGTCGCCGACTTCGTCGAGGCGAAGGCCATCGTGGTGTTCACCGAGTCGGGCGACTCCGCGCGGCGCATGTCGCGCCTGCGGCCGGCGATCCCGATGTTCGGCTTCACGCCCGATCCCGAGATCGAGTGCCGCATGCAGATGATCTGGGGCATGAACACGCACCTGGTCGACCGCGTCATGCACACCGACGACATGATCGCGCAGGTCGACGACATCCTCATCGGCAAGGACATGGCGAAGGCCGGCGACAAGGTCGTGGTCATCTCCGGCATGCCCCCCGGCATCTCCGGCTCGACGAACGACCTGCGCGTGCACCGCGTCGGCGACGTGCACGCCGAGGCGGCCCCCGCGTACCACGGCAAGCGCCGCATCGAGGTCGTCCACTCGGCCCCGCACCCCGAGGACGCCTGACCCCCCAGAGGGTCCGTTGACGGCCCTGCGCCCCGGTGCTACGTTCGCGAGCACCGGGGCGCTGTCGTCTGCGCGCCGGGCGGATCCCGCAGAGCCTCCGACCTCGTCGGAGGGTGTGAGGAGGGGGTTGCCGATGTTCCTGAGCATGCATGAGCAGGAGCGGCTGATGGTCTACACCGCCGGCCGGCTCGCGCTCGAGCGCAAGGAGCGGGGGCTGCTCCTCAACCTCCCGGAGGCGACCGCGCTCATCACCTCGTTCCTGCTCGAGGGCGCGCGCGACGGCGAGACCGTCGCCGACCTCATGGAGTCGGGGCGCGACGTGCTCTCGCGCGACGACGTCATGGAGGGCGTGCCGGAGATGCTCGCGCAGGTGCAGGTCGAGGCGACGTTCCCGGACGGGACGAAGCTCGTGACCGTGACCGACCCGATCCGATGAAGCGCGCACCCAATCCCTTCGAGCGGCGGGACGCCGCCGAGGGCCGCAGCGCCGCAGCCGAGGACGGCGAGACGCAGCACGCCTCCGACCACCCCGGCCGTGAGTACCCGGAGGCGCCGCCCTCCGCCGAGGGCCGCAGGCAGTCGTCCGGCGCGAGCGGGCCGAGCGAGCCGCGCCGCCCCGGCACGGGGGAGCGGCAGGCGCCCAGGCGCCGCTCCGACAAGCGGCTCGCCGACTCCGACCCGCTCGTGCCCGGCGAGGTGCTGTACGGCGAGGGCGACATCGAGATCAACGTCGGGCTCGAGGTCACGACGATCCGGGTCGTGAACGCGGCCGACCGGCCGATCCAGGTCGGCTCGCACTTCCACTTCGCCGAGGTGAACGCCGGTCTCGAGTTCGACAGGGACGCCGCGTGGGGCAAGCGCCTCAACGTGCTCTCCGGCGGCGCGATGCGCTTCGAGCCGGGAGCGCTCGAGGAGGTCGAGCTCGTGCCGATCCGGGGGCGCCGGATCGTGCCGGGGCTGCGCGGGCTCAGCGGAGGGCCGCTCGACGGGTAGCATCTCCCGCGCCGAGTACGTCGCGTCCTTCGGCCCCACGGCCGGGGACCGCATCCGCCTCGCCGACACGAACCTCGTCATCGAGGTCGAGGAGGATCGCTGCGTCGGGGGCGACGAGGCCGTGTTCGGCGGCGGCAAGTCGGTGCGCGAGTCGATGGGGCAGTCGCGCGCGACGCGGGCGGAGGGCACGCCCGACCTCGTCATCACGGGCGCGGTCGTGCTCGACCACTGGGGCGTCGTGAAGGCCGACGTCGGCGTCCGCGACGGACGCATCACGGCGCTCGGCAAGGCGGGCAACCCCGACACCATGGACGGGGTGCACCCCGATCTCGTGATCGGGCCGTCGACGGAGATCATGGCCGGCAACGGCCTCATCATGACCGCCGGCACCGTCGACACGCACGTGCACTTCGTCGGCCCGCAGATGCTGCAGCTCGCGCTGTCCACGGGCACGACGACCGTCGTGGGCGGCGGCACAGGGCCCACCGAGGGCTCCAAGGCGACGCTCGCGACACCAGGCTCCTGGTGGATGGAGCGCATGCTCGAGGGCTTCGACCCGTGGCCCGTGTATGTCCTCTTCCTCGGCCGCGGCAACACGGTCTCGCTCGAGGCGATGCGCGAGCAGCTGCGCGGCGGCGTGGGCGGCGGCTACGTGCACGCGCACACGCCCGGCGACGCCGGCGCGCACAGCGAGGGAGACGCCGCGGCGCACACCGACGGCGACGCTGCCGCGCACGCCGAAGGCGGAGCCAGCAGGGCTGCGACGGGCTAGGCCCGCCGGGGCGTGGCTCGTTCGGTGCCGGTGGTGGGACTCGAACCCACAATCCTTGCGGAAGCGCATTTTGAGTGCGCCGCGTATGCCAATTCCGCCACACCGGCTCGGGAGACGGCCAGAACCGGCCCCAGCCGAACACTAGGCTAGTGGTCATGACCGACGACCTCTTCGCCGAGCCGCAGCTCGACGCCGCTGCAGCTCCCACCGCGTCCACGGCGCGCACCGTCCTCGTCGCCGAGGATGAGTCGCTCATCCGCCTCGACATCGTCGAGACGCTGCAGGCCGCCGGCTTCGAGGTGATCGGCGAGGCCGGCGACGGCGAGCGCGCCGTCGAGCTCGCGACCGAGCTGAAGCCCGACCTGGTCGTCATGGACGTGAAGATGCCGAAGATGGACGGCATCACGGCGGCCGAGAAGATCGGCGCCGAGAAGATCGCGCCCGTCGTGCTGCTGACGGCGTTCAGCCAGAAGGAGCTCGTCGAGCGCGCGGGCGAGGCGGGCGCGCTCGCCTACGTCGTGAAGCCGTTCACGCAGAACGACCTGCTGCCCGCGATCGAGATCGCGCTGGCCCGCTGGGACCAGATCCGCACGCTCGAGTCGGAGGTCGCCGACCTCGCCGACCGCTTCGAGACCCGCAAGCTCGTCGACCGCGCCAAGGGCCTGCTGAACCAGCGCATGGGCCTGGCCGAGCCGGAGGCCTTCCGCTGGATCCAGAAGGCGTCGATGGACCGCCGCCTCACGATGGCCGAGGTCGCGCAGGCCGTCATCGAGCAGCTCGGCACCGCCAAGAAGTAGCAGCTCACACTTGATTGGCGCCTCTCGCAGGTGAGTGGCGTCTCCCGCAGGTGAGTGGCGTCTCCCGCAGGTGGGTGGCGTCTCCCGCAGGTGGGTGGCGCCTCCCGCAGGTGGGTGGCGCCTCCCGCACGTGAGTGGCGCCTCCCGCCCGTGAGTGGCGATTCTCCACAGCGACGCACTCGTCCGCAGCCGTAGGTCCGCAAGATCGCGGACGATGCCGCACATGGATTCACCACATGGCTTCACCGTTCGCGCGGGACTCGAGCGCGGCTACACAGCCGCAGAGCTTCGCTCCATGGCGTTCACTTCGCCCGCACGCGGCGCACGCATCACCGCCGCCATCGGCGATGACGGGCAGGCGCTCTTTGAGGCAGTCCGCGTCCTCGCCGTCGACGACCAGTTCTTCTCGCACTCCACGGCCGCGCGCATCCATGGCATGCCGCTTCCCGCGCGGCTCGAGGCCGAGCGCAGGGTGCACCTCGCCTCGCCTACCGGCCGTGCCCGCATGGAACGACCCGGCGTCGTCGGTCATCGCCTCAAGTCGAACACCGTCGAGGTCGACGGGCTTCGGGTCGAGTCGCGCCCGGACGTGTTCGTCCACCTGGCGACCATGCTGACCGTCGAGGAACTCGTCATGGTCGGCGACTGGCTCGTCTCGCCCAAGCGGCGAGCGCCGCTCTCAGTCGGAGACCTGACGGATGCGCTGCGTCGCTACAACGGAGCTCGGGGGCTTCACCGCGCACGACGTGCTCTTTCACTCGTCAGAGTAGGCGCCGAGTCGCCACGCGAGACGCTCGTGCGGCTCCTCGTCATCGGATCGCTGCCTGAGCCGACACTGCAGCACGAGGTGTTCGACGCATCAGGCACGTTCATCGCAAGGCTCGACCTCAGCTGGCCGAAGCTCAAGCTCGGCGTGGAGTACGACGGCGAGCACCACACCGAATCAGAGCAACGAGCGCGAGACCAGGTTCGGCTCGAGCGACTGCGTGCGCTCGGCTGGCACATCATCACGGTCACCAAGCACGACCTCGCAGATGGTGGCATGCGACTCCTCGCGGAGATCACGGCCGCGCACCGTCGCTTTCTCGCGTGGACTGCCGCCTGACGCTAGCCCGCGGCACTGGGGAGCCGCCGCGCGCGTCGGGGCCGCCACTCGGGTGCGAGAGGCGCCAGTTAGGTGCGGGAGCCGCCACTCAGGTGCGGGAGCCGCCAGTCACGTGCGGGAGCCGCCAGTGAGGAGCGGGAGGCGCCAGTCAGGTGCGGGAGGCGCTAGTCAGGTGCGGGAGGCGCCAGCCGGGCCGGGCGCCGACGAGGAAGGGGGCGTCAGCGGGACTTGATGAAGTTCGTGATGCGCAGGGTCGAGGCGCGCCTGCCCTCGTCGTCCGTGCACACGATCTCGTGCACGGTCATGGAGCGCCCGAGGTGCACGGCCCGGCACTCGGCCGTCACCCATCCGCTCTCGATCGAGCGCGTGTGGGTGGCGCTGATGTCGGTGCCCACGGCGTAGCGGCCCTCGCCCGCGTGGATGTTGGCGCTCACCGAGCCGAGCGTCTCGGCGATGACGCAGTAGGCGCCGCCGTGCACGTAGCCGACCGGCTGCTTGTTGCCCTCGGCAGGCATGCGCGCGATCGAGTGCTCGGCCGAGAGCTTGAGGAACTCGATGCCCATGCGCTCGGCGAGCTGGCCGCCGGGCCGACCGTCGCGGCGCTCGAGCAGCGCCCTCGTCGCGTCGTCGGGCTCGGTGGGCAGGGTCATGGCGGCTCCGCTCGGTGCAGGTCGCAGCGGCCGAGCGGGCCACCGCGCTGGGGGTGTGGGCGGCCGTGTCGGCCACCCGGGCTAGGCTGACTGCCGTGTCGGACACGAAGCCTACCCTCATGGTCATCGACGGTCATTCCCTGGCGTTCCGGGCGTTCTTCGCCCTCCCGCTCGAGAACTTCGTCAACTCCGAGGGGCAGCACACGAATGCCATCCACGGGTTCCTGTCGATGCTCCTCAAGCTGCTGGCCGATCACAAGCCCACCCACCTGGCGGTCGCGTTCGACATCTCGCGCTTCTCGTTCCGCACGCGCGAGTACGCGGAGTACAAGGGCACGCGCGACGAGACGCCCAAGGAGTTCAAGGGCCAGGTGCCGCTGCTCGAGGAGGCGCTGCACGCGATGGGCGTGCGCACCCTCTCGAAGGAGGACTACGAGGCCGACGACATCCTCGCGACGCTCTCGGTCGAGGGGCCCAAGGCCGGCATGGACGTCTACGTCGTCTCCGGCGACCGCGACACGATCCAGCTCGTGAACGAGCACGTCACGCTGCTCTACCCGGCGGTGCGGGGCGTCTCCGAGCTCAAGCACTACACGCCCGAGACCGTGCGCGAGCGCTACGGCATCGAGCCCGAGCAGTACCCCGAGATCGCGGCGCTCGTCGGCGAGACGAGCGACAACCTCGTCGGCATCGACAAGGTGGGCGAGAAGACCGCCGTCAAGTGGATCCAGCAGTACGGCACGGTCGAGAACCTGCTCGCGCACGCCGACGAGATCAAGGGCGTCGTCGGCAACAACCTGCGCGAGCAGCGCGAGCGGGCCGAGCGCAACCGGCGCCTCAACAAGCTGCTCACCGACGTCGACCTGGGCGTCTCGCCTGCCGAGCTCGAGCGCGGCAAGGTCGACGAGGCGGCGCTGCGCGACGTGTTCCAGCGGCTGCAGTTCCGCACGCTGCTCGACCGCGTGCTCAAGCAGGAGGGCTCCGGGGAGGGCGCAGCGGCGCTCGAGCCCGAGGTGCACGCGCCGGCGGTGCAGAAGCTCGTCGACGAGGAGCTCGACCTGTGGCTCGAGCGCGCGAAGGACACCGTCGCGGTCTCGATCGCGCCCGACGGGCTCGGCGGCATCGCGGGCTTCGGCGTCGCGACCGAGGGCGCGAGCGCCTACGTGCCCTACAAGGCGGGCACGGGCGACTACGACGGATTCGTCGCGTGGCTCGCGTCGGACGCCCCGAAGGCGCTCCACGACGTCAAGGCCGCGATCAAGCTGCTCGATCGCGCGGGGCTCACGCTCGGCGGCGCGGCGCACGACACCCGCGTCGCGGCATGGCTCGCGACGCCCACGGCGCCGCCGAAGACCTTCGAGCTCGACTGGCAGACGGAGGCGCTCCTCGGCGCGCCGCTGCCGGCGCCCGACCCCAACCAGCTCGTGCCCGAGATCGCGCCCGAGGAGCTCGGCACCGTCGCCTGGCTGACGGGCGAGCTCGCGCGCATGCAGCGACCGCGGCTCGACCCGGGCACGCAGGGCGTGCTCGACGACATCGAGCTGCCGCTCATGCCCGTGCTGTGCCGCATGGAGCGCCAGGGCGTCACGATGGACCGCGACGTGCTGCAGCGCATCCACGACACGATGCGCGCGCAGGCCGCGGAGCACGCCGAGGCGGCGTACGGCGTCATCGGGCACGAGGTCAACCTCGGCAGCCCGAAGCAGCTGCAGACGGTGCTGTTCGACGAGCTCGACATGCCCAAGACGCGCGCGACGAAGACCGGGTACTCGACCGACGCGCAGGCGCTCGCCGACCTGCAGGAGACGAACCCGCACCCGTTCCTGGGGCTGCTGCTGCAGCACCGCGAGACGACGAAGCTCGCGCAGATCATCGAGACGCTGCTCAAGGCCATCCAGGAGGACGGCCGCATCCGCACGCGCTACGACCAGACGGGCTCGGCCTCCGGCAGGCTCTCCTCCAACGACCCGAACCTGCAGAACATCCCCGTGCGCACCGAGGTGAGCCGCGAGATCCGCTCGGCGTTCGTGCACGGCGAGGGCTTCGAGACGCTCCTGACGGCCGACTACTCGCAGATCGAGATGCGCATCATGGCGCACCTCTCGGGCGACGAGGGGCTCATCGAGGCGTTCCGGTCGGGGGAGGATCTGCACCGCTTCGTCGGCAGCCGCATCTTCGGCGTCGACCCCAGCGAGGTCACGGCGCTGCAGCGCGTGAAGGTCAAGGCCATGAGCTACGGCCTCGCCTACGGCCTCAGCGCCTTCGGGCTCTCGAAGCAGCTGCGCATCACGCAGGCAGAGGCGAAGCAGCTCATGCTCGAGTACTTCCAGCGCTTCGGCGGCATCCGCGACTATCTGCGCGGCGTCGTGATGCAGGCGAAGGAGGACGGCTACACGACCACGATCTTCGGCCGCCGCCGCCCGTTCCCCGACCTGTCGTCGTCGAACCGCGTGCTGCGCGAGAACGCCGAGCGCGCAGCGCTCAACTCGCCCATCCAGGGCTCGGCCGCCGACATCATCAAGCGCGCCATGCTCGCGATCGACCGTCGCATCCTGGACGAGGGCCTCGGCTCGCGCATGCTGCTGCAGGTGCACGACGAGCTCGTGTTCGAGGTCGCGACGGGCGAGCGCGAGTCGCTCGAGGCGATCGTGCGGCAGGAGATGGGCGGCGCGGCCGAGCTCTCGGTGCCGCTCGACGTGCAGGTGGGCGTGGGCGCGAACTGGGACGCCGCGGCGCACTGAGCCGGCCGCGCAGCCGCTCCCGTCGCCGGACGTAGGCTGGCGGCATGACCGCTGACGCACTCAAGTTCGGCCTGTTCATCCCGCAGGGCTGGCGCCTCGACCTCGTGGGCATCGACCCGGCGGACCAGTGGCAGCGGATGCTGTCGGTCGCGCAGCGCGCGGACGCCGGGGCCTGGGACTCGGTGTGGGTCTACGACCACTTCCACACGACGCCGCAGCCGACGCAGGAGGCGACGCACGAGGCGTGGTCGCTCATGGCGGCGCTGGCCGCGTCCACCGACCGCGTGCGGCTGGGCCAGATGTGCACGTGCATGGGCTACCGGAACCCCGCCTACATGGCGAAGGTCGCGGCGACGGTCGACGTCATCTCCGGCGGCCGCGTCGAGTTCGGCATCGGCGCCGGCTGGTACGAGCACGAGTGGCGCGCCTACGGCTACGGCTTCCCGGGCGTGGGCGAGCGCATCTCGGCGCTGCGGGACGGCGTGCAGATCATCCAGCGGCTGTGGGCGGACGGCGAGGCGACCGTGCAGTCGGAGACGTTCGACGTGGACGGCGCCATCTGCCGGCCGCAGCCGCTGCAGGTGGGCCGCGACGGCAAGCCGCGCATCCCCACCTGGATCGCGGGCGGCGGCGAGAAGCGCACGCTGCGCTACGCGGCGAAGTGGGGCGACGCCACCAACTTCGGCGGCAGCCCCGAGCAGTTCGCGCGCAAGCGCGACATCCTGCGCGAGCACCTCGACCGCGAGGGCCGCGACCCCGCCGAGGTGCGGCTGACGTCGAACCTCAACATCGTGGTGCGCGAGACCGAGCAGGAGGCGCGGCGCGTCGTCGACGAGGTCATCGCGCGCACCGACGGCGCGATGCCCGCCGAGCATGCCGGCACCGGCTTCTCGGTGCGCGGCGCCGTCGTCGGCACGCCGCAGATGGTGCTCGACCACGTCGGCGCGCTGCGCGAGGCGGGCCTGGGCACGCTCATCGCCTACATGCCGGATGTCGCCTACGACACCGCGGGCATGGAGATGTACGAGCGCGAGGTCATGGGCGAGCTGGCCTGAGCGGCGGAGCCCGGAGCCGAGGCCCTTTCGGGCCGCGGCCGCGATCCAGCTCCGAGTCCGTGTCTGGACCCGGGAACCGTCCCAGCGCCGTAGGCTGAGCGGCATGACAGACGAGAACGTCGGCGCATCGTCGCGCCCGCAGACCGACATCGACCGCATCGCCGAGGACTACGTCCACCGTGCGGCCGTCCTGAACCCCGAGCTCAACGTGTGGACGGGCCTGGAGGGCGACAAGGCCGGCTACGGCGACTACTCGCCGGCCGGCCGCGAGGCGATGGCCTCGCTCGCCCGCGACGTGCTCGCGAAGCTCGACGCCGCGCAGCCCGCCGACGACATCGACTGGGTCACGAAGACCGACCTCGCGCGCGAGCTGCAGCTCGAGCTCGACATCGACGCCGCCGGCTGGGGCGACCGCGACCTCAACAACCTCGCGAGCCCCGCATCGTCGATCCGCGACATCTTCGACCTCATGCCGACCGCCGCCGAGCACGACTGGGACGACATCGCCCAGCGCATGCGCAACGTGCCCGGCGCGATCGACGGCTACATCGCCTCGCTGCGCGCCGGCATCGCGAGCGGCAACACGCCCGCGGCGCGCCAGATCGACAACGTGCTCGAGCAGTACGGCGACTATGCCGCCGGCAGCGGCTTCTTCCACCAGTTCGCCGCCGGCGCGAAGGCCGGCGAGACCGAGCTGCCCGAGTCGCTGCAGCGCGACCTGGCGAAGGCCGCCGGGGAGGCGACCGACGCGCACGAGCGCTTCGCGACCTTCCTGCGCGACGAGCTCGCCGCATCCGCCAACCCCGTCGACGCCGTCGGCCGGGAGTTCTACTCGCTCATGTCGCGCCGCTTCCTGGGCGCCGAGGTCGACCTCGACGAGACGTACGCGTGGGGCATCGAGGAGCTCGACCGCATGCGCAGCGAGCAGGAGGCGATCGCGAACGAGATCAAGCCCGGCGCGAGCGTGCAGGAGGCGATCGAGTTCCTCGACGGCGACGCGAGCCGCAAGCTGCACGGCACCGACGCCCTGAAGGCGTGGATGCAGCGCACGAGCGACCAGGCGGTCGAGGAGCTCGGCAGGACCCACTTCGACATCGCCGAGCCCATCAAGGCGCTCGAGTGCATGATCGCGCCGACCGAGACGGGCGGCATCTACTACACCGGGCCCGCCGACGACTTCTCGCGCCCCGGCCGCATGTGGTGGTCGGTGCCGAAGGGCATCACCGAGTTCGACACCTGGCGCGAGCTCACGACCGTGTACCACGAGGGCGTCCCGGGCCACCACCTGCAGATCGCGCAGCAGACCTACAACCGCGGCGAGCTGAACCTGTGGCGTCGCGCGTTCGCCGGCACCTCCGGCCACGCCGAGGGCTGGGCGCTCTACGCCGAGCGGCTGATGGAGTCGCTCGGCTACCTCGACGACCCGGCCGACCGCCTGGGCATGCTCGACGGGCAGCGCATGCGCGCGGCCCGCGTCGTGCTCGACATCGGCGTGCACCTCGGCAAGCCGCGCCTGGACGGCACGGGGGAGTGGGACTTCGACTACGCCTTCGAGTTCATGAAGCAGAACGTGAACATGAACGAGCCGTTCGTGCGCTTCGAGGTCAACCGCTACTTCGGCTGGCCGGGCCAGGCGCCGTCCTACAAGATCGGGCAGCGCATCTTCGAGCAGATCCGCGACGCCGCGAAGGATGCGGAGGGCGACGCGTTCGACCTCAAGCGCTTCCACATGCGCGTGCTGAACATCGGCGGCGTCGGCCTCGACACGCTGCGGGAGGCCGTGCTGCGCGGCTGACCCGCCCACGCACGAGCCGGGCCGCCGCGAGCATCATGCCGCGGCGGCCCGCTCGCGTGCGGGGCGGCGGCTTGCGCGGGCCTCGCGCGAGGGGCTGTGCACTCCGGTTGTCGGGCCCCGACAGCCGGTGTAGGCTTGACCGGTCACGCGTGTGACGCATGATCCAATCCGAATCGCTGGAACGCATCCGCATGCCTTCCGGCCCGACGTCCCCCACCCAAAGGCAACTTGAACTCTATGACCACTGCAACGACCACGGCTCCCAAGCAGGTCGCTGTGAACGACATCGGCTCGGCCGATGACTTCATGGCCGCCGTTGAGAAGACCCTGAAGTTCTTCAATGACGGCGACCTCATCGAGGGCACCGTCGTCAAGATCGACCGCGATGAGGTCCTTCTCGACGTCGGCTACAAGACCGAGGGCGTCATCCCCTCGCGCGAGCTCTCCATCAAGCACGACGTCGACCCCACCGAGGTCGTCGAGGTCGGCGACACCGTCGAGGCGCTCGTCCTCCAGAAGGAGGACAAGGAGGGTCGCCTGATCCTCTCGAAGAAGCGCGCGCAGTACGAGCGCGCCTGGGGCGACGTCGAGCGCATCAAGGACGAGGACGGCGTCGTCACCGGCACGGTCATCGAGGTGGTCAAGGGCGGCCTCATCGTCGACATCGGCCTCCGCGGCTTCCTGCCGGCCTCGCTCATCGAGCTGCGCCGCGTCCGCGACCTCACGCCGTACCTCGGCCAGGAGATCGAGGCGAAGATCCTCGAGCTCGACAAGAACCGCAACAACGTCGTGCTCTCGCGCCGCGCCCTCCTCGAGGAGACGCAGTCGGCATCGCGCGGCGCCTTCCTGCAGTCGCTGCAGAAGGGCCAGGTCCGCAAGGGCGTCGTCTCGTCGATCGTCAACTTCGGCGCGTTCGTCGACCTGGGCGGCGTCGACGGCCTCGTGCACGTCTCCGAGCTCTCGTGGAAGCACATCGAGCACGCGTCGGAGGTCGTCGAGGTGGGCCAGGAGGTCACCGTCGAGATCCTCACCGTCGAGCTCGACCGCGAGCGCGTCTCGCTGTCGCTCAAGGCGACGCAGGAGGACCCGTGGCAGATCTTCGCCCGCACCCACGCGATCGGCCAGGTCGCGCCGGGCAAGGTCACGAAGCTCGTCACGTTCGGCGCGTTCGTGCGCGTCGCCGACGGCATCGAGGGCCTCGTGCACATCTCGGAGCTGTCGTCGCAGCATGTCGAGACCGCTGACCAGGTCGTCTCGGTCGGTGACGAGGTCTTCGTGAAGATCATCGACATCGACCTCGAGCGTCGCCGCATCTCGCTCTCGCTCAAGCAGGCGAACGAGGGCGTCGACCCCGATGGCGCCGACTTCGACCCCGCGCTCTACGGCATGCTCGCCGAGTACGACGAGCAGGGCAACTACAAGTTCCCGGAGGGCTTCGACCCCGAGACGAACGAGTGGAAGGAAGGCTTCGACGAGCAGCGCGAAGCCTGGGAGGCCGAGTACACCGCCGCGCAGTCGCGCTGGGAGGCGCACAAGGCGCAGGTCGCGGCTGCCCGCGACGCCGACGTGCTCTCGAAGGACGTGCCCGCTGGCGCATCGTCGTTCGGCGGCGCGACGGAGGAGACCGGCGCCGGCACGCTCGCCGACGACGAGGCGCTCGCCGCGCTGCGCGAGAAGCTCACGGGCTCGAGCGAGTAAGCATCCCCACAGCGAGCGGGCCGCACCTCCGGGTGCGGCCCGCTTCGCGTTGCACGGCAGCGCGCGCCGCGGATGCGAGGATCGGAGCATGCCCGCAGCCGATCAGCTCCGACACGCCCTCGACTACGCCGATCGCTGGCTCGCGTACCGCCGCTGGCGGCTCGACATCCCCGGCATCCAGGCGGCGGTGCGCGTCGACGGCGAGCTGCTGCTCGACACGGCGCACGGGGTGGCGGATGCGTCCACCCGCGAAGCGCTGACACCCCGGCACCGCTTCCGGATCGCCTCCCACTCCAAGGCGCTCGCCGCGATCGTGGCGATGCGGCTCGTCGACGACGGGCGGCTGCGGCTCGACGACGAGGCGCAGCTGCACGCGCCCGACCTGCGCGGCACGGACGCCGGGAGGCTGCACGTGCGCGAGCTGCTCTCGCACGGCGGCGGCGCCGTGCGGGACGGCGACGACGTGGCGTTCTGGCACCTCGCGGCCGGCTTCCCGGATGCGGCCGGGCTGCTCGAGGTGGCGCGCGCGGGGGTCGAGCGCATCCCCGCATCCACGGCGTTCAAGTACTCGAACATCGGCTACGGCCTGTTGGGCATGGTGATCGAGGGCGCGACGGGCGCGAGCTACGCGGAGGCGCTGGATCGGCACGTCGCCCGGCCGCTGTCGCTCGGTGCCTTCGCCGCCGACCTCGCGCCTGACCACGACGACTCGGGCGCACCACTTGCTGCGGGCCACTCGGCGCTCCACTCGAGCCGCGTGCGCACCGTGCTCGGCAGCCCGAGCGCCGGCGCGCTCGCCGCCGCGACGGGCGCGGTCTCGACCGCCGCCGAGCTGACCGACGCGCTGCGCGTCGTCACCGACGCCGATGATCGGCTGCTGAGCGCGCCCTCGCGCCGCCGCATGCGGCAGCAGCAATGGACGACGGCCGGCCGCGACGGCGGCACGACCGGCTACGGGCTCGGCCTCATGCTGCGCGAGCTCGACGGCCGCACGTGGGCCGGCCACGGCGGCGCCTGGACGGGGCAGGCGACCAGGACGCTCGTCGACGCGGAGCGCGACGTCGTCGTGAGCGTGCTCACCAACGCGATCGACGGCCCGGCGGACGAGCTCGCCGCAGGCGTCGCCCGCATCGTGACCGCGGCGATGGACGGCGGCGCCGAGGACGACGACCGCGCGCGGTCGTTCGAGGGGTCGTTCGCGAGCATCTGGGGCCGGCTCGACGTCGTCGCGCTCGGCGGCAGGCTGCTGGGCGTCTCGCCCACGTCGGCCGACCCGCTGCAGGCCGTGGACGTGCTCGAGCCGCTCGACGAGCATCGCGTGCGCGTGACCGCGGCGACGGGCATGGGCTCGGGCCACGAGGTCGCGACGGCGGAGCGGGATGCGTCGGGCCGCGTCGTGCGGTGGCGCGGCGCGATCCACATGGAGTCCGTGCCCGCCGTGCCGGAGGAGCCGATCGGCGAACCGGCCGCTCGCTAGCGGGGCCGCGCCCGCTCGTCCGGCGGCAGCCGATCGGTCGCCGGCCGCAGATCGGCGTTCCTGCGCCGTCTGGCGGTGCGCCAGATCGACCACCCCATCAGCCCGAGCAGCAGCAGGCCGAGCAGCACCAGGATCGGCGCGACGATCGCGAGCAGGGACATGCCGATCGCGCCCACGTCCTCGATCGTCGACACGACCGGAGCGGCGGCGCCCGCGGTCGCGACGTTCGCAGCCGGGCGCAGCGCGGTCTTGCCCGCGTGCACCGTGAGCGCGATGATCGCGCCGATGACGATGGGCACCCACTGGTTGGAGGCGAAGAACTCCGCCGGGTCGGTCACCGCGACGGTCGACGCGGTGCTCGAGGAGCCGAAGACGAGACCGCCGGCCGTCGGCCGCACGATCGTCTGGATGACGTCGTTCACGCTGTCGACCGCCGGGATCTTGTCGGCGACGACCTCGACCACCAGCAGCACGGCGATGATCGCGAGCACCCACCAGTTCGAGATCCACGCCCAGCCCTCGGGGAGTGCGAGCGCATCGGGGAAGAAGCGGTTGGCGAGACCCACCACGAGCAGCGGGATGTAGGCGTTCATGCCGGCAGCAGCGGCAAGGCCCGATCCCGTCAGGAACTCCAGCATGGTCACTCCTCGTCGTGCGGCGATGCGGGCCGCTTGCCGCGATCGTAGTGCGCGCGCGCTGGGAGCACATCGACCCCTCCCGCGCACGGTACCGTCTGTCTATGCTCGCGGCGGTCACGACGGCCCGCACCGGAACGGTGCGACCCGATCGCACGCGCGAGCGCGCGACCGCCGTCAACCAGCTGCTGCTCGCGGCCGCCTGCCTCGCTGCCGCCGGCCTCGTCGTCGTCTTCAGCGGCGTCAGCCAGGGCGGCGACACGCTCTTCCTCGGGGTGCTCGCGATCTTCGCGCTCACGGTGGCGGCGCTCGTCGTGCCGTGGAACCGCATCCACCCCCGATGGGTGAGCCTCGTGCCGATCGGCGACCTCATCGCGATCTTCTTCCTGCAGCTGGGGGAGCCCGAGGCGCAGCTGTGGCTGCTGTGGATGGTGCCCGCGACCTGGCTCGCGACGATCGGCGGCTGGCCGGGGCTCGTGATCGGCGCGGCCGGCTCGAGCGTGCTGTTCTGGACCGTCAACCTCATGCACGACGGCTTCAGCAGCGCCGTGCACGTCGTGCTCGGCCCGCTCGCGCTGTCGGTCGCCGCGATCGTGGCGTTCGTGGCGTCGCGGCGCTCGGCGGCCCAGCGGGCGCTGCTCGACGAGCAGGCGGAGTACCTCGACCACGCGGTCGAGCGGGCGCGCCGGCAGGAGGATGCCGTGAGCGAGCTGCTCGACGCCGTCGACTTCGGCGTCGTGCGCATCGGCGCCGACGGATCGATCTCGATCGAGAACGACGCGCACGCGCGGCTCAGCGCGATCGGCGACGAGGGCCAGCTGTTCGACGCCGACGGCGACACCCCGATCGAGGCCGCCCAGGCGCCGCTCGCGCGCGCCAGGCGCGGAGAGACCTTCGAGAACCTGCTCTACTGGCAGGGCCCTCCCGGTGAGGGCAGGCGGGCGCTGCAGGCGACCGCGCGGCGGCTCATCGACGTCGACGGCTCCGACGTCGGCGCCATCCTCGTGACGCGGGACGTGACGGCGGAGCGGATGGCGATCGCGATGCGCGACGAGCTCGTCGCCTCGGTCTCGCACGAGCTGCGCACGCCGCTCACGAGCGTGCTGGGCCATCTCGACCTCGCGCTCGAGGATCGCGAGGTGGGCGACCAGGCTCGGCGCAGCCTCGAGATCGCCGAGCGCAACGCCTCCCGGCTGCTCGTCATCATCGGCGACGTGCTCGCCGCGACCGCCGACGGGCCGGGGCGCTTCGACGTGCGGCCGGTCGAGGAGGACCTCGCCAGGGTCGTGCTCGCCTCGGTCGAGGCACTCGAGCCGAAGGCCGAGGCGCGCAACATCCGCATCGACACGTCGGGCATCGAGCCGGCGGTCGCCGAGATCGATCCGATCCGCATCCGGCAGGTGGTCGACAACCTCGTCGGCAACGCCGTGAGCTACCACACCGGGGACGGCCTCATCGAGGTGGGCGTCACGAGCGACGACAAGCACGCGTGGCTCGTCGTGCGCGACGACGGGCCCGGCATCTCGGAGGATGTGCTGCCGCAGCTGTTCGAGCGGCGCTCCCGCGGTGCCGCGGCGCGCAGCTCGAGGCCGCACGGCAACGGCCTGGGCCTCGCGATCAGTCGCGACCTCGTGCGAGCGCACGGCGGCGAGATCACCGTGCAGAGCGAGTCGGCATCGGGCGCGACGTTCGTCGTGCGCCTGCCGCTGCGGAGACCAGGAGCGATCGCATGACCCTCGATCCAGACACCGTCAAGCTCATCACCGCCCTCGTCGTGCATGTCGGCGGCGGCGTGTTCGTGCTCGAGACCATGCTGCGCAAGGACGACCGCGCGGGGCGGGTCTGGGCGCTCGGCTTCATCGCCGGCATGATCGCCACCGAGGCGTACCTGCTCGACGCCGTCACCGACGCCGGCTGGTGGTCGATCGCGATCGGCAACGCCGCCTGGGTCGCGACGCTCGGGCTGCTGTGGATCGGCTGCCGAGTGTTCAACGGCAGGCAGGCGCGCCGCTCGGCGCTCATCGTCGCGGCGACCGCCGTGCTCGCGTTCCTCGCCGTGCTCGTGGAGGGGCCGGGCGCGCCCGGCTGGTCGGGCGTGTGGGTCATGTTCGGCGCGAACGCGGTGTTCGCCGGGCTCGGCGCCGTCGAGACCGTGCGCGGGGCCATGCGGCGGACCCGGACCGCGCTCGGGCTCGGCGGCGTGCTGCTGCTCGCCTGCGCGTTCCAGATCGTGCGGCTCGTGAGCGCGCTGACGCTCGGCACCTCGCACGAGCTCTTCCGCACGTGGGTCAGCAGCGGCGTGGCCGGCGTCGCGACCATCTGCCTCGTGATCATCGCGGTCATCACGGCGTCGGTGCTGCGCGCCGAGCAGGTGCGGCTGCGCGGCACGGAGGACTCCTCGCTCATGGCGATCGCGCCCGACGGCGTGCTGCTGGCTCCCTCGTTCGTGCGGGTGCTGG
>DASSWM010000036.1:0-3763 GCA_035704865.1 Agrococcus sp. | reverse complement strand
GACGAGGCGCGTCCCGTGCTCGAGCGGGCGAGCGCCCGAGAGACGGCCGCGCGCGTCGCGCTCGGCGCCGTCGCGCGCGCGTTCCTGGGCGAGCTGGGCGTGCGGCTCGTGAGCCACACGCTCTCGATCGGCCCCGTGCGGGTGCCGGAGGACGCGACGCTGCCGACGCCCGACGACGTCGAGCGGCTGGACGCCGACGAGCTGCGCTGCCTCGACGAGGCGACGAGCGCCGCGATGCTCGCGGAGGTCGAGGACGCCCGGCGATCCGGCGACACGCTCGGCGGCATCGTCGAGGTGCTCGCGTACGGGCTGCCGCCGGGGCTCGGCTCCTACGTGCACTGGGACCGCAAGCTCGACGGGCGGCTCGCGCAGGCGCTCATGAGCATCCAGGCCATCAAGGCGGTCGAGGTCGGCGACGGCTTCGAGACCACCCGCAGGCGCGGCAGCGTCGCGCACGACGAGCTGCTCGTGGGCGAGGACGGCGTCACGCGCGCCTCCGGTCGCGCGGGCGGCATCGAGGGCGGCATGTCGACGGGTGATGCGCTGCGCGTGCGCGCGGGCATGAAGCCCATCGCGACCGTGCCTCGGGCGCTGCGCACGATCGATGTCGCCACGGGCGAGGCGGCGCAGGCGCACCACCAGCGCAGCGACGTGTGCGCCGTGCCCGCCGCCGGCGTCGTCGCCGAGGCGATGGTCGCACTCGTGCTCGCGGACGCGATGGTCGAGAAGTTCGGCGGCGACTCCGCCGCCGAGACCCGCAGGAACCTCGACGCCTACCTCGCCGCGATCCCCGAGCAGCTGCGCACCCGCGCAGGAGCATGACGGCCGACGGGCCGCGCCCCGGCGACGAGGCCAGCGGCACGCCGCCCATCGCGCTCATCGGGCCGATGGCGGCGGGCAAGACGTCGTTGGGCCGCAAGCTCGCCACCCGCATGGGGCGCACGTTCGCCGACACCGATCGCCTCGTGGTGCTCGAGCACGGGCCCATCCCCGAGATCTTCGCCGAGCACGGCGAGCCAGTGTTCCGTCGCTGGGAGGCGCAGGCCGTGCAGCGCGCGCTCACGCCCGGCACCGTCGTCGCGCTCGGCGGCGGCGCGGTGCTCGACGAGGGCACGCGCGCGCTCCTGCGCGAGCAGGCCACGGTCATCCTCGTCACGGTCGACGAGACGACCGCGCAGCGCCGCATCGGCGGCGGCGGACGGCCGCTCGTCGCCGACGGCATCGAGGCGTGGCGCCGCATCGCGGCCGAGCGCGACCCGATCTACCGCGCCCTCGCCGGCACGAGCGTCGACACCTCCCGCACGCCCATGGCGCGGATCGTCGACGAGCTCGAGGCCTGGCTCGCCGAGCGCGGCCTGTGAGCAGCACCCGGCACCGCCGGAGACCCGAGAACCGAAGGAGAGCGAGCGCATGACCACCATCCGCGTCGAGACCGAGGCGCCGTACGACGTCCACGTCGGCAGGGGCATCCTGGTCGAGCGACTGCAGGCATCGCTGGGCGACGCCCAGCGGCTGCTCGTCGTGCACCAGCCGGCGATGAGCCGCATCGCCGACCACCTCAAGGCCGAGCTCGGCGTCGAGGTGCTGCTCGCCGAGGTGCCCGACGCCGAGGCCGCCAAGCGCATCGAGGTCGCGCAGTTCCTGTGGCAGATCATGGGGCAGGCCGAGTTCACGAGGACGGATGCGGTGCTCGGCCTGGGCGGCGGAGCCGTCACCGACCTCGCGGGCTTCGTCGCCGCCACCTGGCTGCGCGGCATCCGCGTGCTGCAGGCGCCCTCGAGCGTGCTCGGGATCGTGGACGCGGCCGTCGGCGGGAAGACGGGCATCAACACCGAGCAGGGCAAGAACCTCGTCGGCGCGTTCCACCACCCGACCGCCGTCGTCGCCGACCTCGAGCTCGTCGACTCGCTGCCGCGCAACGAGCTGCTGACGGGCTTCGCCGAGATCGCGAAGGCGGGCTTCATCGCCGACCCGCGCATCCTCGAGCTGCTCGAGGGCTCGTTCGACGCGACCACCGACCCGACGACGCCCGAGTTCGCCGAGGTCATCGCCCGCTCGATCGAGGTGAAGGCGCGCGTGGTCGCGAAGGACTTCCGCGAGGCGGGGGAGCGGGAGTTCCTCAACTACGGCCACACGCTCGGCCACGCGATCGAGCTCAACGAGCGCTACCGGTGGCGGCACGGCGCCGCGGTGTCGATCGGCATGGTCTTCGCGGCGGAGCTCTCGCGGCTCGCGGGCCGCCTGCCCGAGCGCGTCGTCGACCGGCACCGCGAGATCCTCGGCTCGCTCGAGCTGCCGATGACCTACCCGGTCGGCCGCTGGCAGTCGCTGCTGAGCGCGATGCGCAAGGACAAGAAGACGCGGGGGTCGATGCTGCGCTTCGTCGTGATCGACGACGTCGCGAAGCCGCGCATCCTCGAGGGGCCCGACGAGGGCCTGCTGTTCATGGCCTACCAGTCGCTCGCGGACTGACGCCCGAGCATCGGTGACCGGTGCCCGGGACGGGCACCGGCGCTGGCGTCGCGGCGACGGCCCGAAAGGGCGGTCGCTCTCAGCTCCAGCGCGCGCTGGCGGGTTGTGGGTGGTGCTTGCCACCATCGTCGTGAGCGCCCGCGACCGCGGGCGGCAGCGAGAGGAGCGCAACGTGGCGCACGGAGACATCACGCATCTGGAGATCCCGGTCAGCGACTTCGCGAAGGCGACCGAGTTCTACAGCCAGGTGTTCGGCTGGCAGATCGCCGAGGCGGAGGGGTTCGAGGGCTATCCGATGTGGCAGGCGCCCAACGGCGTCTCGGGCGGCGCGCTCACCGAGCGGCAGGAGGGCTTCACCCAGCCCCGCTCGATCATCGAGGTCGACTCGATCGACGACACGCTCGCGAAGGTGCAGGAGCTCGGCGGCACGGTCACGCACGCCAAGGAGAGCATCACGCCCACGAGCTGGTGGGCCGTCTTCACCGACGCCGAGGGCAACAGCCTCGGCCTCTTCGAGGGCGAGATGTAGCGAGCCAGCGCGCATGCGGCCGGCCAGGCCCTGCCAGACTGGCCGCATGCGCATCCTCGTCCTCAACGGCCCGAACCTGGGCAGGCTCGGCACCCGCGAGCCCGACGTCTACGGCACCGCCACGATCGCCGACATCGCCCCGCTCGTCGAGGCCGCCGGCACCGCCGACGCCCCGCTCGAGGCCGACGTGCGGCAGACCGACGACGAGGCCGAGCTCGTCGGCTGGATCCACGAGGCGGTCGACGCGCGGACGCCGGTGATCCTCAACCCTGCCGCGTTCACGCACTACTCCTACGCGCTCCGCGACGCGTGCGCGCAGCTGCAGGGCGTGGCGCCGCTCGTCGAGGTGCACATCTCGAACCCGCACGCGCGCGAGGCGTTCCGCCACACGTCGGTCGTCTCGGCCGTCGCCACCGGCGTCATCGCGGGCTTCGGGCTCGACGGCTATCGGCTCGCCGCGCAGGCGATCGTGGCGCGCGCGTAGCGCACTCTCGCGGGCGCCCGATCAGTCGCGCACTGCGGCGACCGTGAGCGAGGCCGGCACCCGCAGCCGCTCTCCCTCCGGCAGCGCGAACCCGCCGTCGACGGCCACCATGCCCGGCAGCGCCGCCCACTCGAGCACGGTGCCCTCCCGCAGCGCCACGATCCTCAGGCCCGCGTCGAGCAGCGCCGTCACGATCTCGCCGACCGAGTGCGGCCACTCGAGCGTGCGCGCATGCGCGACGCGCTCGTCGCCGCCGGTGTAGGTCGAGTCGTCGATCC